>DASQNW010000052.1:0-6742 GCA_035644775.1 Chitinophagaceae bacterium
ACACCTCTCCATAAGGAGCAAAAAATTCTTTTAAATCCTCATCCTGTACGTTAAAGCTTAAATTAGAAACATAAATGTTCATATAATGCCATTTAATAAATGAAAAAGATTTGAGGAAGGCGAGGAGTAAGGCTAACTAAAAATGCAGATACTTTAGCAGAGCTAATTATACGATTACTAATGCAAGGCTCAAATTATCGCAGTGAAGATAGAACTTGTTTGGCGATAAAACGCCAACACTATCCTAAAGCATCAAAGTAATTGCGGTTTCAAGCGCATAAACGCGTATATTTGAACATTCCGAGAGCTCTTAGCACCAGAAAAAAATCTCATTTTTTGATTTCTTCCTGTCTTGCTTTTATCTCAACTATCCTAAGGCACAATTTCAACTGAATTCAAAAACGCGATAGCGGTTTTATGAATTTTTAAAGGAAGGCAACTTACATCGGCAGTTGAAAACTTCTATAATCTTAAAAAATTCTTTACATGAGTATTGAAGACATTCAAAAATTTTTAGACACAAAAGCAGCGGGAACAAACAATTACGTAAAGATTGTTTTCAGAAGCAGAAATCCTATTTATGGTTTGTTTGTAAAAGGCCACAATGACTATGCTGATCTCAAGTCGAAAAACTTTTGGAGGATTGTGCCGCAAAGCCAGTTCGATTCGTACAGCAAGTCAAAGAACATTGACCTTGCAAAGATTTTTTCTGGTTCAGAGTTTTCAAGGCTCATGATCTACAAAGACAGCTTTGAAGCGTGACCACTGGTTAACAGACCATATTTAATAATTGCCCAACAATAATATATGTTTATACAAACCTGGACGAAATACCTCCCCATCCTGCATATTTTGCTAAAGAGGGCCATTCAATCAGAACAAACCTTCAACCTGAACGTGTCTGATTTTCAGCAGGCGGGTGCCACTCGTAAGATTGGATATAAATTCACCATTCAGTTCGTCAAAGGACGAGTTGATAATGTACTCACTTCCAACATGGCGCGGGATTTTGCAACAGCAGCTTTAGAGCACGCTAACATCAAAAGCCTCTTGCAACAGCACTCGTACCAGATAAGCATGAATGCAAAATTTCAGTTGAGCATTAAATGCACCCCTCAGGAAAAGTCAGAGGAAGAGCTTGAAGAGGAAAAACTGGTAAGCGAAAGCCTGCAGGAAACCACAGCATAGTTCTTACGGATAACGATAGCCTAAGGCATTTATGTTCATCCCTGCTCCAACAGAAGCGAACAAAAGCAGGTCGCCAGAAGTCAATTGATGCCCTGGCTGACAACCCCTTCGCACAAGATCAAATAACGTGGGGACCGTTGCAACCGAGCTATTACCAAGGTAGTGAATGCACATCGGCATAATGTCTTGCGGTGGTTTCATTCCGTAAAGCTTAAAGAAACCATCCAAAATTGCTTCGTCCATTTTTTCGTTAGCCTGATGAATGAAGATCTTTTTCAGTTCTGATATGTCAGCACCTGTTTTATCAAAACATTCTTTCATTGCCAGGGGCACGTGCTTCAGAGCGTATTCATAAACCTTTCTGCCTTTCATTTTCATGAACCTTGTTCCAGGCTCGTGCTCGGAATTATAAGAGGCTCCCATGTTCAAATATTGAGTTTCTTCTGCGCAGTGGCTTAACGCACTAGAGGAAAGGATGCCGCCCGTAGTTTCTTTATACTCCATCAAAACGGCTCCTGCACCGTCTCCAAATATCATAGCATCGCGATCGTGCTGATCAATGACCCTTGAGAGAGTTTCGGTGCCAACTACCAAAGCAGTTTTCGCCATCCCTGATTTGAAAAACGCATCGGCCTGCATCACAGCAAGCAACCAGCCAGGGCAACCGAATAATACATCAAATGCAATGCACACTGGATTCCTGATCTTAAGGTTATATTTTACCCTGCTTGCCAAAGAAGGCACAGAGTCAATCTGGCGGGTGCTATGGCTGATATCGCCAAAGTTGTGAGCCACAATTATGAGATCCAAAGCTTCAGGATCTATGCCACTGTCTTTGATAGCTTCAGAGGCAGCAAACGTTGCAAGATCCGATGAATTGACATCCGGGGAGGCGTAGCGGCGTTCAAGAATACCGGTAATCTTGTAAAACTTATCTATCACAGTACTGTTGTCGGCTGGTACATAACTACCATCCTCCAAATAGAACTTGTGGTTTAGGAAATCACTGTTTTTGACTACTTCACTGGGGATCGTTGCACCTGAGCCGGAAAAGATTGAGCGTTTCATAACTGGTTACGCTAAGGTAACTCTTTCAGCTCGAGGTTTTTATCCTCAATCGTCACGAGAACTTTACATTTTGCCCATCAGGTGAAAAGATCATCGATCTTGATCGAATTGAGGTAGGGTGTGAGCGCCTTTGGTGAATCGAAAACCAGTACTTCTTCCAACATTCTGCTTTTCCTGTTACACACCATTTCTATGTAGAAGTCTTCCTTCTGGAAAAGGAACAATACGTAAGATTCATTCACCCTCTTACCAACTAAAATGGATTCGTGCAAAGCAACATATTCTTTTTCTTCCCAGCTTAAAAGAACAAAATCTGATAGCTTCATTGCATTTAGTTTAATGATTAGCAGCCGGGTTAGGCATGCATGGCAATTCCGATAGTACTTCTTAAGAATGCGTCTACTAAAAACGCCGATGCCGAACAATGAATGTCAGAGACTTTTGTATCCGCCAGGGCTGTATTTTATTTCACTTACGGCGATTGCCCTGCCATCTACCTCCGTCTGATCAAGACATAAGATGGCTTGTCGCGCCTGGCTGTCATTCACCATGTCAATGATAGCTAAGCCTTTTGAGCGACCATTAAGTTTGTCCCTGATTATTGATGCAGAAAGAACTTCGCCATAAGCTGAAAACAATCTTCTGATATCAGCGTCAATGACGTTTAAGCTAAGGTTTGATACATGGATATTCATAACACTAGTTTAGCTGACTGATGTAAAAGAAGAGAGGCAATGAGACAGAAAAAGGAGAGGCGATGAGCGAAAGGTAGTAAAAATTAATTCAGACTAAGCAAACAAAGCTGACAATTATCCTCACCACAGCGTGGTGCCAAATTGAAGAACGATAGTGTGCAAAAAGCTATGCAACCGGTTTCAACATTCCCTGGTCGAGAGCTTTTTTAAAATAATGTTTGAAGAGGCGGATTGCTTTTTCTTTACTCTTTAATGATTTATGATAGGACAGAGATGCCTTATACTCGTTCTCTTTAATCTTTAGAAGATTAGTAAGTAGTTCTGTGTTATGTAATTCTTCGTCGTTAGATCTTAAGATATATAACGCTTCTAAAAACAAGGTTTCGATCAGAATAAAAGAAGATTGTGATCCATCAAGAACAACGAGATGAGTAGAAATTTGCTTGAGCCTGGATAGTGGAGCTGAAAGAACTGCCTGCATAAGAATGTTTTGTGCTGAATTGAATTCAGCCTATGTAAGTGACGAACTAATACACATGCAATTTTCGAGCCCAATAGTGCTACGGGGAGCTGTACGCAACTTGTAAAACAACATAGTCTTACTTTTAAGCTGCAGCAGCAATGTCACTGATTAGCGAACATAAGGAGGAGGCATGTTGCTATTGCGTGTTTAGAAGTTATTCGGCAACCGTTCACTCGCTGACCTGTTAAATACCCTTGAGATAAAAAATATAGTGGTACCTTCATATTCACGTTGAGCCCCTGCATTCAGTAATCAGTAATTATTCTGCTTTTCTGCATTCTAGTTCTTGCTACTATTTGGCTACGCAGGATCAACAATTAAACAACGACTATGTATTTAAAAGTGTCCAATTTAGATTTACAATTTACAAACGATGATCTCAGAAATCTCTTTTCCTCCGTTGGAGAAGTGCACTCTGCTGAAATAGCAATAGACCAGTTTACTGATCAATCCAGGGGATTTGGTTTTGTGGAAATGCAAACTGAAGAAGAAGGATCAAAAGCAATCGAAACCTTAAACAAAACTGAAGTTGGTGGCCGGCAGATTAGCGTAGAAAAGGCGGAGCCGAGATTAGTTCAAAAAGGATCTTACAAAATCGGATCAGGAACGATAAACGCTTTCCGCTTCAGGAAAACCTAAGTACATCTACAATAAGCTCTTCGAGAATGCGTCATGACCTGGATGAAATAACACAAACATTTCATGAGCGAGCTAGAAGCACATTTTTCTCAATCTATAAGAGTTATATCCGCACCTTATCCTCAATGAACCGGCAGGTGGATGAAAACGTGTACCAGCAATCAAGCAATCGTTATTGCGCAGAGCTAAGATATCACCTGCAATCCATCACCCGCGAACTTTTAGAACGGTCTCCTCCCACCGTTAACAGAAATGAATTGAACAGCGTCTTAAGTTTCCTCTCAGTCGATTATGAACGTGAGTTTGAGCAAAAGATAAAATCCCTGTAAGGCTCCGAAGTCTCTTGAGTCAATTATCTCTCAGATATCAAATACCCCAAAAATGCATTTTCATCAACGCTGCATGGATGATAATGTGCATTGTAATGTAAGTTTGGATGGCAAACTGTAGGTCTTCACGTTGAACCTCTCTCAACATCATGTTTATTCTTGTTGTATGAAAAAAATGCCTTTGTTAGTGCTGTTATGTGCATTATTTAGCGATGCTGGTGCACAACAAACCCAAAAGCCCGTACTGCATGGTAAAAACTGGATGGCGATTACTGGCAAGCCACTGGCCGCGACAGCAGGTGCAATGATCTTCAATAAAGGCGGCAATGCGGTTGACGCCTCTTGTGCCATGCTTGCGGCCACCTGCACTATGTGGGACGATCTTAGCTGGGGTGGTGAAACGCAAGCTTTGATTTATCATCCGAAACTTAAAAAGGTAATTGCCATCAATGCACTTGGAATAGCACCTACGGGTGCCACCGCGGAATTCTACAAAAGCAAGGGATACAGCTTTCCTCCTGAAGAAGGACCGCTGGCGGCAGTCACCCCGGGCACACCCGGCGGCTTATGTTACATGCTCGCTAATTATGGCACCATGAGTTTGAAAGAAGTACTTGCACCTGCAATGCAGATGGCGAGCGGTTATCCTATCGAAGCCGCCATAGCAAACAGGCTGGAAAGATCCAAGGATAAATTAAAACAATGGCCGTACAGCAAAAAAGTTTTTCTTCCTCATGTCGGCAACAAAAGAGAAGCGCCAGAACCCGGTGAAATATTCGTGCAAAGAGACTTGTTGCAGACTTTGAACAAACTTGTCGAAGCAGAAAGCAAAGCATTGAAGGCTGGCAAAAACCGGAAAGAAGCTATCATGGCAGCATTTGATAGGTTCTACAAAGGCGATATAGCTCAGGAAATAGTGCGGGGCAATCGCGAGCAGGGTGGCCTCTTTACACTCAAAGACCTTGCAACCTGGAAACCCATAGAAGAAGAACCGTTAAAGTCCACCTACAAAGGCATCGAAGTGTATAAGTTACAGCAATGGACACAAGGCCCTGTGCTCCTCCAGGCTCTTAACATTCTCGAGAACTTCGATCTCAAAAATATGGGTTATAACAGCACCCGCTATATACATACTGTTTACCAGGCGATGAGCCTCGCATTTGCCGACAGGGACTTCTATTATGGAGATCCGCTGTTCCCGCCCAGTGAACCGATAAAGGGATTGTTAGATAAACGGTATGCAAAACAAAGAGCTTCGATGATCCGCTTTGATGGTAACGATCCATACATAGGACCGGGAGACCCCTACCCTTTCGAAGGAAAAATTAACCCGTACATAGAACTGCTGAAAAAACGTGGCTATGAACTCGATACTTCGCGAAGAAATTTTGCTCCGGCACATGATACCCGCAACACATCATCTTTGCAAGATTACCAGCACCGGTTTTGGCTTGGCACAACCAGCGTTGAAGCTGCGGACAAAGAAGGCTGGGTGGTTTCTATTACGCCAAGTGGTGGATGGCTTCCGGCCTGCATTGCAGGCAATACGGGAATTGGCATGAGCCAGCGGATGCAAAGCTTCGTACTAGATTCAGCATTGAACCCTTTTAATGTACTTCAGCCGGGAAAGCGGCCAAGAGTTACCCTAACGCCTTCAATGGCGCTGAAAGATGGAAAACCATTTCTTTCATTTGCAGTGCAGGGCGGCGATACACAAGATCAAAACTTATTGCAGTTTTTCCTGAACATGGTGGAGTTCAACATGAACGTGCAACAAGCTGCTGAAGCGGCGAACATCAATACCAACCAGCTATGGCTTTCCTTAGGAGGAAATAAAGAAGAAGATAGAAAGCCGAAGGCGGGACACATTTTACTCCATGAAAGCACGCCGCAACATGTTCGTGAGGAGCTAAAGAAGATGGGCTACACATTGACTTTTGAGGACCGGACAAGCGGTCCGATAAACGCTATTTATTTCGATTGGAAGCATGGAAGCTTTTGGGGCGGATCGAGCAACCACGGTGAAGATTACGGCATTGCTTGGTGATGAACAACAGTACTGCTCTATTTTAGCAAGTTTATATTTCTTATCTATTTCTTTTCTAAATGCTATTGTTTGGATACAGTAAGCGGCTGCTCAGAGAAAGTGAATTGTTGAAGTCAAACTCTATCAAGAGGGGTTCTTCTTGCTTCTTTCAATTGTTTAAAATGTGTGGGAGTGAGGCCGGTGATTTTTTTGAACTGCTGCGACAAGTGCTGAACGCTGCTATAGCCAAGTGCATCAGCTATTTCATTGATGG
>DASQNW010000053.1:0-15057 GCA_035644775.1 Chitinophagaceae bacterium
GTACAAACATCTTTAGCAGCTCAGAAAGCACATTATAACCGGCGATTTCAATTTGTATCACCTTATCATGGTTATAAATTTTGTCCCTCGATAGCTGATTCAACGATTTCAGTGGCATACAAGAACTTTCTATCTTATCCAGAAGCGAGTGATTAAGATTACCGTTTAGAATATCAGTCCGGAGCTGTAGAAAAATATCAGTTGATTCTAACGTAAGAACATTAATAAGTTTTGCTCTCAAGAAAGCTATAGCTTCGTTAGAGTCCCCGATGCTCTTATAGTTGTTATAGATCTTGTCTGCATTTTCATCGGTGCGATTTACCTCCCGCACAATCTCCAGAAACAGGTTTTCGACTTCTTTCTTTGACACAATACCGAGCCTATGAGCATCTTCCACGTCAACTACTCTGTAACAAATATCATCAGCTGCTTCTACAAGGAATACAAAAGGATGCCTGCAAAACGATAAAGGTTCGCTGCTTTCTTTCTTCATGCCCAACTGTGCACAAATAGCACTGACGATTTCCGCTTCGGACTGGAAGAACCCGTACTTTTTCCGGTGTGTGTACCGCTTGTCTACTGCCGTAGATTCACAGGGGTATTTTAGTATAGAAGCTATAGTGGTGAATGTTAAGCCGAAACCACCTTTAAACCGGCCGCGAAGGCTATGAGTTAGCACTCGCACAGCGTTCGCATTGCCTTCAAAATTGCTGATGTCCGACCATTCTTTTACATCAAAATAAGCCTTCAGTTCCATCCCGTCAATGCACACACCGGCGTTTTCGAGGAAGTATGCGGAGATTGCTTTTTCACCAGAGTGGCCGAAAGCAGGATTGCCAATATCGTGTGCAAGGCATGCGGCTGCCACAACGTTCGGCAGTTCATATTTGTAGAACTCAAAAGCTTCCTCGTTGTTAGCTTTGAATGCAGTTGCGAGCGCTTCACCAACCATTTTCCCCAATGACCTACCTACGCTTGCCACTTCCAAAGAATGTGTGAGCCGGTTGTGTACAAACGCAGTTTCGGGTAATGGAAAAACTTGTGTTTTATTTTGAAGCCGCCGAAAGGCAGAAGAAAAGATAAGCCGGTCGTAGTCTCGCTGAAAACCCGATCGGGAGTCTTTCGGGATTTTGTCCGACCCTACACGGCGCAATGAAAATATGTTCGCGAAATCCATGTGAGTCCGCATTTTATTTGGTCATAATCTTTTCCCACAGCTGGGGGATCCTTCTTATCCAGACGAGTTCCTTTTTCTTTTGCAACGCGTCTTCAACAGGTGAACCAAAATATCGTTTCCCTTCTTCAAGATCACCAGGAACACCGCTTTGTGCCAGCACCTCTGCCTTTCTTTTAATAGTTAGAGTTTTGCTAACGCCAACTTGTCCCCATAAAATTACTTCGTCTTCTAACGTCACCGCACCGGCAATCCCTACTTGTGCTGCAATCAAACAATTTTTACCGATAACCGTGTCATGTCCTATATGCACAAGGTTATCCAACTTAGTTCCGGCCCCAATGATTGTATCACCACTTACTCCCCTGTCGATAGTGCAATTAGCACCTATTTCCACATGATCGTGAATGATCGCTCTCCCGCAGCTAAGCATTTTTCTATAGTGGATATCACGATCTGTCTTCTTGTTGTAGTAAAATGCGTCACTACCAATCACAGAACCCGATTGTATAAGTACTTCATCTCCAACTATGGTGTGATCCAATATGGAGACGTTCGGATAAATGACACAGTTTCTGCCAATGCGAACATTGCTTCCAATAACAACACCTGGCATGAGCATGGAGCCTTCGCCAATTATGGCGTCATCACTTATGTATTTTGTGATTGCAGTAAAGGGCCTGAAGTGTTTCACTATTAGTTGATATGCTTCGAACGGATCGTCAACTAATAGAAGAGCTTTATGCGGGGGAAAATCTGTTTTTTGATTGATGATGATATAAGTTGCTGCGGAGTTGATGCACTTCTTGTAGTATTTAGGATGATCAACATAAACGAGATCACCTTCGCTTACCTTGTGTATTTCGTTTATGCCTGTTGCCGCACCTTCTTGTTCACCAATAATAGTTGCGTTTATAAGTTGTGCTATCTGTGTAATGGGAACAGGCCGTTCAAACTGCATGTGTTTTTTTGTAAAGGTAGATGAGAAGATTTTTTTGATGATGCTGAAGATTCAAGCCTCGCAGGTATGTTGCCTCAAAAACAAGAGACGTGTCGCAACAATTGATGAAATGAAATTCGATTGAATGAAGTTGTCATGCACTCAATTAAAAAATGTGAATAAAAAGTGCGCTAAAATTTTTTAGTTAGGAAAAAATATTTTTAATATTGTGATGGGAAATTTATTTCCCCTACTTACTAACCCATCGACATATTAGCCTCCGCATCAGCGGGGGCTTTTTATTTGACATCATCTATATCAATTCGGGCGGGGAGAATACACCATAAATTCAGATAACTTTACCGCACCCAAAAAAATATTCATGTTGAAATCAATGACCGGATTTGGAAGAACGGAGCAGCCTGTAGGGGATAAAACTTTTTTGATCGACATAAAGTCTTTGAATGGAAAACAGTTTGAGTTGCAATTGAAGATGCCGGCTTTCTTAAAACCATTTGAATTTGATATTCGAAAGCTGTTGTCAGAAAAACTAGGCAGGGGAACGGTTGATTGCACCATCAACCTTAAGGAGACCGGTAATGCAAAGCCTGTCACCATCAACACAGATCTGGCTAAGGCATATTTTAAACCGCTGGCAGAGTTGTCTAAAGAGCTGGACTTGAGCACCTCCGATATTTTAAGCACCCTCGTTAAACTGCCTGAGGTAATTACTCCAACCTCCGAAACGCTTACCGAAGAAGAGTGGATCCAATTTGAAGGAGCTGTCGAGTCGGCTATTGTCAGCCTCACGGATCATCGGCTCGATGAAGGAAAGTCTCTTAAAACAGATTTAGAACTTCGTATCAGCAATATCTTAAAACAGCAGGAAGAGATCACAAAGCTGGAACCGTTACGCAAGCAGAAAATACGCGAAGGCATCACCAAGTTGATGGAGGAGAACGTGGGAAAAGAAAATTATGATAGCAACCGCCTCGAACAAGAGCTGATCTACTATATCGAGAAGATTGACATTAGTGAAGAGCAGGTTCGGTTAAAAAACCATTGTGACTATTTCGTGTCCACATTAAACGAAGTTGAAGAAGCGAAGGGCAAGAAGCTATCATTCATCCTTCAGGAAATCGGACGTGAAATAAATACCACAGGAGCAAAAGCTTACGATTCTACCATACAGAAATGCGTGGTATTAATGAAGGATGAATTGGAGAAAGCAAAAGAGCAGGTGCTGAATGTTTTGTAACATGGAAAGGATAAACAGAGCCACTACCAGGGTACGAAGCAGCATGTCCATTATTCTCTTTTCTTCGCTGCTATTCGCCACTTCCTGTAACAGGATCAATCTCTTCGAAAAGATCGCAAGCATACCGAAACACCAGTGGAGTAGTACGTTCAAGCCGCAGTTCAGGTTTGTTATCAGTGACACCACAACACCCTATCAACTCTTTGTGATCCTGCGCCATACAGACAGGTATAATTATAATAACATATGGCTGAACCTATACATCAAAACTCCAGGAGAGAAGTTTGCTTCAAAGGTTCAGTACGAGCTTCCGTTGGCAACCAATCAAAAAGGCTGGCTGGGTAGTGGCATGGATGACATTTACGAGCACAGGATTGCACTAACACCTTTTAACGAGCAGTTCTTTTTTAAAAAATCTGGCGAATACATCTTTACCCTGGAGCACATAATGAGGGAAGATCCATTACAGCAGGTGATGAATATAGGACTGCGAATAGAAAAAAAGGAGTAGGGTATGCAGCAAGACAGCGGTCGGCAACTGCGTCGTGCCACCATTTTGTTCTGGATACTGCTTTCATACATTGTTGCTGCCCTTGTATGGTGGTTCATATCACTGGAGCGTCAGAATAAAAGCATATTCGATCTGAAGAGAGACGCCATAATTCAAGGCAGTTTCGATAACGGATCTCCGCAAACCAGGGAAGCACTATCATCAATAGAAGACCAGCGTAAAAGAAACTCTGCAAAGTACATCAGTGAGGGAGTCACCTTCCTGCTACTGATTTTGTTGGGCGCTGTATTCATTTACCGGCTTGTCCGGCGCCAGTGGAGCGTGCAACAGCAGCAACAGAACTTTATGATGGCCGTTACACACGAACTGAAAACGCCTATTTCTGTTGCCAGGCTAAATCTTGAAACACTACAAAAACACTCTCTGGACGAGGAAAAGAAAACCAAACTTTTACAATCTTCTTTGCAGGAGACCATGCGCCTCGATAGCCTGATCAACAATATTCTGGTGCTCTCACAATTGGATGCAGGCGCCTATCGATCGAGCAAGGAAGAACTGGATCTTTCCAGCCTTGCTGAAGACGTTGTTGTTCAATTTAAAACCCGGTATAAAGAAAGAGATCTGCTTACTGAAATCGAAAAAGACGTGGACCTTGCGGGCGATCCACTGCTGCTAAAGCTGTTAATCAGTAATCTCTTGGAAAATGCACACAAGTACTCAGGCAAGGGTTCTGCAATCTTGCTTCGTCTTTCGAAACGAGATTCGGAAGTTCGGCTGGAGGTAGTTGATGAAGGGATAGGGATAGCAGAGGAAGAGAAGAAAAATATTTTTCAAAAGTTTTATAGAATTGGTAACGAGGAAACTCGAAAAGCCCAAGGAACCGGCCTGGGCTTATACCTGTGTAAGAAAATAGCAGCGGATCACAAGGCAGATGTAATTGTGGAAGACAATGAGCCGAGGGGAAGTAAATTTATCGTCAAATTCGCTGCTTAAATTTGGTTATGGAGCCTTCCAGATTTTCTGTGCTATTGGTTGAGGATGAAGAAAACCTTCATGAAACGCTGAAGCTTAACCTGGAGCTTGAAGGCTATGAAGTCACCTCGGCATTTGACGGTGCTGCAGCAATGAAGGCCGTGCAAAACGAATACTTCGACGTGATCATCATGGATGTAATGCTGCCCGAAATTGATGGAGTTTCGGTTACCCAAAATATCAGGCTCACGAACGATGAAGTTCCCATACTTATTTTGAGTGCAAAGAACACCGGTGCCGACCGGGTGCTCGGACTCAGAAAAGGGGCTGATGATTACATGACCAAACCTTTTGATTTGGAAGAACTGCTTCTGCGGGTGAAGAAGCTAATTAGCAAAAGCAAAAGGCTTCAAGACAAATCAACCCTGGGAGAAACATACAGCTTTGGCGGCCACACAGTTGATTTTAAAGCGCAGGAGGCGAAAACCGCAAGTGGGGAAAAAATAGAGTTGAGCAAAAAAGAAGCAATGCTGCTAAAGTTGCTCATCGAAAATAAAAACGATGTAGTGCCGAGGGAAAAAATATTGCAGTCGGTGTGGGGCTATAATGTTTATCCCACGACACGAACTATCGACAACTTCATCCTAAATTTTAGAAAGTATTTTGAAGAAGATAGCAGAAATCCAAAACATTTCCATTCAGTACGAGGCGTGGGCTACAAATATTCAGAATAGCGCTACAAGTCCCCGAGCTGTGGTCTCACCACTATTTCTTCTACTGTAGCCTGTGGCGATAAATGGCTGGTGCTATAAATCAGTTTAGCAATGTCGGTTGCTTCCATAATCCTTGATTGCGGAACACCGCTCCCAATCCAGGAGTCAGTGTAAACCGCACCCGGTATAATGGCAGTCACTTTAATGTTGTGCGGCCGCAGCTCCTGCCTGAGATTTTTTGTGAACCCAAGCAATGCATATTTGCTGATGCTGTATGCGCCGCCATTTGCATAAGCCTGCAGACTTGCTATGGAGCAGATGGTAAATATATGTCCCCTTTTTTGGGCCAGCATAGAAGGTAATAAGGCTCTGGTGGTGTGGTAAGCACTATAAAGGTTTACTCCTAGCATGTGTTCCAACGCTCCATCTGGTTCATCAGACACATTTCCCTGAACAAATGTTCCTACATTGTTTACGAGTACATCAATGCTTTGCGTTTTAGATGTAATCCAATTACCGAAAGCTTTAGCTTCTTCCTTGTTCGCGAGATCGTGCGTTGTTGAATGAATTTGAATATTGCTAAAACTTTCCTTCAATTCTTCTTCTACCTTGTTCATGGTGGATGAATTTCGGGAACATAGATAAAGGTTGTATCCATTTCGTGCAAAAACTTCAGCTACTGCTTTTCCTATTCCTCTCGATGCGCCTGTAATAACTACATTCATTTGCTGCTTTTCTTTTTGATTAATAAGTGGTACAAATTAATTTATTTAGCATGAGCAGATATGACGTACAAGCATTTATTTTTCGACCTGGATCACACCTTGTGGGATTTTGATAATAATGCAAAAACAACATTACAGCAGCTGCATATTGATCTTAATCTGGCAGATAAAGGGATTTATGATTTTGACCTCTTTCACCGGAATTATCTGCATCACAACGAGAAGCTGTGGGAGCGTTATAGAACAGGACACATTAAACAGGATGAACTGCGGATAAAACGTATGTGGCTAACCTTGCTCGATTTTCATGTTGCAGATGAAGATCTTTGCCGGCAGCTTAGTGAAATGTTCTTGCAACTGCTGCCTACGAGAACGCTTTTGTTTCCAGACACGGTGGAAGTGCTGGAATACCTCACCGCCAAAGACTATCAGCTGCACTTAATTACTAACGGCTTTGAAAAAACACAGCATGATAAGCTAAAGAGCTGCTCTATCGACAGGTATTTTAAAGAGGTTATTACTTCAGAAGGTTCAAATAGTCTAAAACCTCACAAGGAAATATTTGAATACGCCCTCACACGCACGGGTGCAGAGTTGCGACAAAGCATAATGATCGGAGATTCCATCGATGTAGATATCGTTGGAGCAAGAAATGTCGGAATGGACCAGGTACATGTAAATTACACCAATACGCCACAACATGTGAAGCCTACCTACACTATCCAGAACTTAAGGGAGCTAAGAGATTTTCTATAAAAAAAGCCTTCGAAGAAGGCCTTTCTGATTAGAACATGCATTGTTTTGCTTTCGTGCACTTACTGTTCTTTTTCACTGTAAGTTCTTTTTTATTTTCTTTCTTTGACGAAGAAACAGTTGCATAAACTATCGTGGCTGTGCTAAGCATACCTGCAGCGGCAATTACAATAATTTTTTTCATGGCTGGTGTTTGCAGAAAGTTACGCAGAAAATTCCGGCCCGTGAAAAAATTGATAGCTCTGCAGCTTAGACTGTGTTTACCAGTGAGCCAGTACAGTAACGCCACCTCTTACTTTGTCGTTGATCTTCACGTCTATTTTTGAATCGAGCGGAAGCAACAGATCTACCCTGGAGCCAAATTTAATAAATCCCATTTCTCCTCCCTGCGCTACCTTGTCGCCGGGCTTCAGGTAGTTCACAATGCGCTTGGCTAAGGCACCAGCTATCTGCTTCACCAACAGTTCCTTGTCGTTACATCTGTACACAACAGAGTGTCGCTCGTTATCCGTAGAGGATTTCGGGTGCCACGCAACCAGGTACTTCCCTTTATGATATTTGCTGTACAACACCTCACCGCTTACGGGATTCCTGTTTACATGCACATTCAGCGGGCTCATAAATATGGAAAGCTGCAACCGCTTGTCACCAAAATATTCATCTGGTTGAACTTCCTCAATTACCACCACAGTTCCATCACAGGGAGCAACAATTGAATCTTCGCCACTATGATGCTGGCGGGCGGGAATCCTAAAAAACGACATCAGAAACACCAGCAACACCAGCGTTCCTATAAAGATTATCCAGCCCAGAAGTGGAGAATACGTACTAATGAAGAATAGAGTTAGAATATTAATAAGGGCGAACACAACAACAGCAATAACAATACTTCGGTAGCCTTCTTTATGAATTCTCATTAGGATGAAAATAAGTACGTCAAAAATAAAGAGATTGTATGAACGGATCGGGTGGAAACAACGCTTCGATTGTAAGTCGTTGAATGGCTACACTCTTTTGACTTCTGCACCTAAAGCTTGCAGACGTTTGTCAATGTATTGGTAACCTCGGTCTATCTGGTCAATATTTTGAATTACGCTTTTTCCTTCCGCACTAAGCGCTGCTATTAGCAAAGAGACGCCTGCCCGTATGTCTGGGCTGGTCATATTAATGCCTCTAAGCTTTACTTTTCTTTCCAATCCGATCACTGCGGCACGGTGCGGATCGCAAAGTATAACACGAGCGCCCATATCAATTAGTTTATCTACAAAGAACAACCTGCTCTCAAACATCTTCTGGTGTATCAAAACAGATCCTTTTGCTTGTGTGGCTACTACCAGGATAATGCTGAGGAGGTCTGGAGTGAGCCCCGGCCATGGATGATCATAGATGGTAAGACTGCCTCCATCAAGATAGGTTTCAATTTCATATAGTTCTTGCGCCGGAATGTGGATGTCGTCATCAATGAAGTGTAGCTGAATACCAAGCTGCTGAAATTTGTCGGGGATTACACCAAGGTTCTCCCGGCTCACATTCCGGATAAGAATATCGCTTTGGGTCATGGCTGCCAATCCGATAAAAGATCCTATTTCAATCATGTCGGGCAGCACGGAATGCTCGGTGCCATGCAATGCCTGTACCCCATTAATGGTGAGCATATTGCTACCAATGCCGGTGATGTTAGCACCCATCTGATTGAGCATTTTGCACAATTGCTGTATGTAAGGTTCGCAAGCGGCGTTATAAATTGTTGTGGTGCCCTCAGCCATCACCGCTGCCATTATAATGTTAGCAGTACCTGTAACAGACGGTTCATCAAGCAACAGGTAGGCTCCTTTTAACTCCGGAGCTTCCAGTAAAAAAATGCCGTCGTCTGCACTGTAGATAAACTTTGCGCCAAGCTTTTCGAAGCTTAGAATATGGGTGTCTAATCTTCTCCTGCCGATTTTATCACCTCCTGGCTTTGGAATAAAGGCTTTTCTAAATCGGCCAATCATTGGCCCCGCCAGCATCACCGACCCTCTAAGACGGCTGCTCTTGCTCCTGAATTCCGGACTTTTAAGATATTCAACATTAACGTCATCAGCCTGAAAAATGCAGGTGTCGCGGCTAACCCGGTCTACTTTTACGTTCATGTCCTGCAGCAGCTCAATCTGAAGGTTTACGTCAATGATATCCGGAATGTTTTTGATGGTTACCTTTTCAGGTGTAAGCAATACTGCACTTATGATCTGCAGTGCTTCATTCTTCGCTCCTTGTGGTATGATCTCGCCTTTTAGCTTTTTCCCTCCAATAACTTCAAATGATGACATGGTGCAGATTTAGGATAAGAATCTTTTTAGGGGGTGCTACCAATAAAAAGTCCCGCTGGTGCGGGACAAATATATTTTCCGGCGATGTTATTTGAAGCGTTTTTTGCCGAATTTATTATTGTTCCTATTCTCATTGCGGCCACCATTGCTGCCGGCGTTCCCGCGGTGCTGAAATTTGTTCCGTGGCTTTCCATAACCATTTCGGTCACGGCCCTCACGCTCCTGTTGTGGTCTATATGCCTTTACGTATGGCGTGTTAGTAAACTCCAGTTGCCCTTCGGTAATGTTCGTCAACTCGCTTTGGATGGCATCGTCATGCACAGTGTCCTTATGCCAGTTGTTATAAGCCAACTTCATATAGTAAGCGATAGCGTTAGCAAAACCCAAGCGCTTTTGTGGGTCTTCTTCTTGTAAAGCTTTTTCAATCACCAGCTCCAGATTTTTGCCTAAATGTGAGAAACGCGGATGCCGTTTGGGGTAAGGTAATGGATCGGGCTTTCCTTTAAGAGTTTCACGGGTTGGGATGGGATAAGGCGATTCTACATCCAGCTTGAAATCTGAAATCAGAAAAAGGTGATCCCAAAGTTTATGTCGGAAATCTTCTACGTTCTTCAGGTGAGGATTTAAAAAACCCATTAATTCAATCATGGCGTGAGCGTTGCCCTGCCGGCGCTCCGGGTCCTCAATACTCAATAAGTGCTCTACCATTTTTTGAATATGCCGGCCATACTCCCGCATGGTCAGGTAGTTTCGGGTTGTGTTATATTCCATCGAATTGTGTTGCAAGAGACAAATGTAATAAACGGCTGTGTAGATTAAGAAAAAGCTTTGGAAAACCGAGTGGAGTGGAACTAACTATCAAACATTTAACAATAAACATCAGGCAAAAAGAAAGGGGCCTCGAACCAAGGCCCCTTTTACAAGCCACCATCCTCTTCCACCTAAGAGGTCGTTTATAATAAGTTTGTAAGGTTAAGGGTGAAGCGCTGAACTTCTGTTTCATACAGACAAATTTGGTACCAGCAGGCTCTTTGTCGGAAAATGCGATTTTTGAAAGGTACTCACTCGTTTGTGCTGGGTAATAAAAACAACAGATGGGATGAATGAGCAACAAAGGGCGGAGAAATTTCTACAGCTGTGGGTGAATTCATCCTTCGGACTCAAAATGTAACACATGCGCAACTGAGATGGTAGTTTTGCACGGGTAATGAAAATAGCTATTTACATCAGTCAGCCATCACCTTCTTTTTGGGGGCAGGACGTATATTTCATAAACAAGCTAGTACAAGAATGGTCACATAAAGATCCAGAGTGTAGATTTACTATTTTCTCGCCTATCGAGGAAGTTCTTATTGAGCTTATAAGTGAGTGTTCGAATATCGAGGCTCAGAAGGTACCAGCTGCTTCAGGAATTATTTCCAGTTGGAAATTACAATTTAGAATGAAAAGGAAGTTGCGTTCCCTTAAGCCTGCGGTTTTCATTTCCTTCAACCATATTTTCTCGCTATCTACCTCGACCAACCAGGTAGTAATATATTCTACCTTGCCTTCTTCATGGAGAAAACGAGCCTTACTAAATGTGGCCAAACTGATGCTCCCCTCTAATGCCTCGAAGCTTGAAGTGGCTAAATTGCTCCCCCACACTGCAGATAATTTGCAGGTAATCCGCGGAGCTGCAGATGAATTTGTGTTTACAGACGAGGCGCACCGCATGCAAGTAAAAGATCGACACACCGGAGGTGCCGAGTATTTGCTTCTCAACAGTGATTTTGCATCAAGTGACGATGTCGTGTTTGTGCTAAAGTCCTTTTCAATCTTTAAAAAAAGGCAAAAGACCAGCATGAAAATAGTCATGGCGGGAAAGCCAATCGACAGTGACAAAATCAACGAGTTGTTGCAGCACTACAAGTACAAGGACGATGTGGTTATTGTTGATGCACTAAACAGGGATGAGAGGTTCAATCTTCTGGCGAGCGCTTATGCTCTAATTGAATCCCTTCGGCCGAACCAGCCACTCTTGGTTTCCCTACAGGCAATGGCTGCATTTGTACCTGTACTCTATCCAAAAAATTCTGGCTTAAATGAGATAGCACCAGATCATGAGACAGGCTTTGATCCGCTGTCTGTACAGGACCTTGCAGACAAAATGATAAGGATATACAAAGATGAAAACTGGCGAAAAAAGGTAGCAGATGAAAACAGGAATGTTCTGCAAATCTATTCATGGCCTAAGGTAGCTGCAACTATCTGGGAGCAACTGAATCCGATAGGTGTGAAATAGTACCTTCGCTGCTCAATTTTATGAGATGGTAAAATCAACAATAACAATTGACGTAGAATTGGATGAGGGAAGAGTGCCGCAGAATATAGCGTGGCGTGCTACGGAAAGCACTGCTGACGCACCGCAAAATGCCAAGGCGATGATGCTTTCCTTCTGGGATGGTGCAGACAAATCGGCGTTGAGAATTGACCTGTGGACACAAAAGATGATGATCGATGAAATGGCTGATTTCTACTACCAGACATTAATGACAATGGCAGATACCTACGAAAGAGCAACCCAGCACAAGGAGCTTGTAGATGATATGAAAAACTTTGCCAAATCTTTCTATGAAAAATTTCAACAAAATCAGCAGCAGGAAAATAAGCTGTAAGGCGAAACACATTAGTCAAAGCTTTGGTTGGCCGCCTGAGCCCTCTTCAATAGCTCATTAAACTGTTGCGGGCTAAGGTCATTATAGAAAAAATACACCGGATCAATCTTGTTTCCATTCTTATGAACCTCATAATGACAGTGAGGGCCGGTGGATTTGCCTGTGTTGCCAACATAACCAATCACCTGCCCGCGGGTTACCTGCTGACCCGGGCGTACCTTAATGCGTAGCATATGGCCGTATAGTGTTTCGTAGCCGAAACCGTGGTTAATGATCACGTGATTGCCGTATCCCACATCACTATGGCCCGTCACTTTCACCCTGCCGTTGGCCGTGGCGTAAATAGGGGTGCCCTGCGGAGCAGAAAAATCAAGCCCAGCATGCATTTTAATCGTTTTATAGATGGGGTCTATGCGATGTCCAAACCCGGAAGCGATTCTGGTAAGGTCTTGATTGCTTACAGGCTGAATAGCGGGTGTGGCAGCAAGAATTTTTTCTTTGTTATTCATTAGGGCCATCAGTTCTTCGTAAGATTTTTTCTGAGCCCTGATGCGGTTTACAAGTTTATTCAATGTTTGTTGCACCGAATAAACTACTTCCATATCGTCCATGCGTTCAATCCTGGCCATCCCTTTCTGCTTTTCCAAAGCTCTTGCACGAAGGCTGTCAGGAATGGGATCTGCTTCGAAAATACTGCGGTAAACCGTGTTGTCTCTTTTTTCAAGCTCCAACATCTGTTGCTGCATTGTTTTAAGCTGCGCTTGTAGGCTTTCATATCGATCCAGTAAATGATCGTTTTGCGCTTTCAATAATTTTTCGCCCGGAGACCCAATGAATTGAAATGCGACATAAGAGATGATTGCAGAAGTGACCAGCGCGGTGGCTATAAAAGCGAAAACGCGTAAGAGCTTTACCCTTAGTGGCGTTTCTAGTTTTTCGTATCGAAGTGTGTGAGTATTATAGTAGTATTTGATTTTCTTCATGGTGGCAATTGCATGGTTCTGAATGCATTCAGCACAAGACCATCGAATTGCACAACGCCTGCAAGAAAGTTACTGGTTCATTCGATATTGGCCTCAACGATTCTTTACCTTTGCGGCCCGTTCATCAGAACTGGGGCTGGCAAATATACTGGCATATAAAGCAAAATCACCTATTTTATTGTGGTATGACGCGATCAAATGCACCTGATTTTGAGAAGACAGCGGCTGGCAAACAGATGTCAGCGAATGATATACGCAGAAACTTTCTTCTCTTCTTTCAGTCTAAAGAACATCATATTGTGCCATCGGCACCTATCGTTGTCAAAAACGATCCCACCCTGATGTTTACTAATGCCGGCATGAACCAGTTTAAGGACTACTTTCTGGGCAATAAGCCAGCACCATTTCCACGGATTGCCGATACTCAAAAATGCCTCAGGGTAAGTGGTAAGCATAACGACTTAGAAGAAGTAGGCGTGGATACCTATCACCACACCATGTTTGAAATGTTAGGAAACTGGAGCTTTGGTGACTACTTCAAAAGTGAGGCTATTGAGTGGAGCTGGCAATTGCTTACGGAGGTATACCAGATTCCTAAAGACAGGCTCTATGTCACCGTCTTCAAAGGCGACGAAAAGGAAGGACTACCTCCCTCAAGCATTGCTTTGGCGAAGTGGAAGAACATTGTAGACGATGACAAGATAGTCTTTGGCAATAAAAAAGACAATTTCTGGGAGATGGGTGAAACCGGCCCCTGCGGCCCTTGCACTGAAATACATGTGGACCTCAGAGATGAAGAAGAAAGGCAGCAAGTGCCCGGTAATGACCTCGTAAACAAAGATCATCCACAGGTGATCGAGATCTGGAATAATGTCTTCATTCAGTATAACAGAAAGAAAGATGGCACGCTGGAAAATTTACCTCAACGTCACGTGGATACTGGAATGGGGCTCGAGCGATTAGTGAGAGTGATACAGCGTAAAAAGTCAAATTATGACACGGATTTATTTTCGGGTACAATTGATAAAGTGGCTGAACTCACGGGTAAAGTTTACACCGGAGGCGACGGCAAAGGCGATATCTCTTTTCGCGTGCTTGCTGATCATATTCGGGCCATTTCCTTCACCATAGCAGACGGACAATTGCCATCCAACACCGGTGCAGGCTACGTGATACGAAGAATCCTACGGCGTGCTGTACGCTATTACTACTCCTACCTTGAATACCAGCAGCCCTTGCTCTTTCAACTTGTTGCTACGTTGTCTGAGCAGTTTGCGGAGGTGTTTCCCGAGCTGAAACAACAGGAGCAGTTTGTAACAAAAGTGATCCGTGAAGAAGAGGAAGCTTTTTTACGCACCCTGGAAAAAGGCTTGAGAAGAATCGAAGACATTACGACGTCTGCAAACGGTAAAATAGAAGGAAGACACGCATTCGAACTATATGACACCTATGGTTTTCCACTCGACCTCACCCGATTAATCGCATCCGAAAAAAATCTTTCTGTAGATGAAGACGGCTTTGATTCTGAAATGAAAAAGCAGAAAGAACGTTCACGTTCTGCTTCTTCGGTTGATACAGGCGATTGGGTGATAATGAGTGAGCATGATGAAAATAGCCGCTTTGTAGGGTACGGATCCTTTGAGGTAAATGCAAACATTCTCCGCTACCGCAAGGTAAAAACCAGGGGAAAGGAGCTATACCAGGTGGTGCTGAATAAAACGCCATTTTATGCAGAGAGTGGCGGACAAGTTGGGGATACAGGCGTGCTTATCGCTGGTAATTCCACAATATCAATCATCGACACCCGAAAGGAAAATGATCTGATCGTGCATCTTACGGAAGCTTCTCCGGAAAATATCACCGGAGAAGTGCACGCTAGAGTAGATGAACACAAAAGAAAAAAAACAGAAGTACACCACAGCGCCACACATTTATTACACGCCGCTTTACGAAACGTGCTTGGTACTCATGTTGCGCAAAAAGGATCTTTGGTAAACGACAGTTATTTAAGGTTCGATTTTTCGCATTTTGCTAAGATGACAGACGAGGAAATCCGGCAGGTGGA
>DASQNW010000054.1:0-8491 GCA_035644775.1 Chitinophagaceae bacterium
GGGTGCACTGGTACAGTTTGTACGATTTGCCCCGTGCATGGGAAGCTACCACGCGGCATAGAGAGGCTGAAGGGTCATCGTACTATCGTCACTTTTATATGGGCATACTGCGTGAAGACGGCGCACCCAAACTCGCACTAAATCATTTTGCAGACTTTACTCCTGCTTTTGGCATCTGCCAGTGGTTCCATTATGAAGACCATCGTTTGGACGCAGCTGTAGAATGGCTCAAGCGCCTTGGTGTAAAGCACCTGCGCACTGGTCTTAGCTGGGCTGATTATTATCGTCCTAATGCACTTCAGTGGTTTGACAGGCAAATGAAAGCCCTCGAAGATTTTGACGTCACTGTTACTTTTTGTTTTACTCCTGAACACAAGGGTATTCAACCTCATTATACTAGTCCACCACAAAATCCACAGGAGTTTGCCGAGTTCTGTGTTGAAATGGTGCGCCGCTACTCTTAACAACCGCCACTCGTTCGCACAAAAACTGCACAGGAACAATAATTGAATAGCTGTGAGTGCCTGGATAATGGCTTCGCATGAGTAAGATCGAGAATAAAAATACCGGCGACTCCTGGATGCAGCACATGCTCAAAGGCGAATTTGCGGAAGCATGGAAGATTAGTGATACGGTGCTTGCAGCAAGGGCAGGAGTACCTTGTGTGCATTTACCCAGGCACCAGCAATATTTTTGGGACGGCACTCCTCTACACAACAAGAGAGTGTTGGTTCGCTGTTATCATGGCTTAGGGGACACGATTCAGTTTATACGGTATGCTCCATGGTTGAAATCAATAGTACGGGAGTTAACCATATGGGCACAGCCGGAGCTGATTCCCTTGCTTCAAACTATGCGGGCTGTCGATAAGTTGCTACCCCTTCATGATGGAGCTCCCGAAGTTGATTTAGACGCTGACATAGAAGTGATGGAGCTGCCACATATTCACAGAACCACGATTGCAACTATCCCTTCCGACATACCTTATCTGCACGTAGCACCTATTTCACTAAGCAAGCAAGAACAGCAGTTGAAAGTAGGGCTGGTATGGAGAGCAGGTGAATGGGACCCGAGGCGGCATCTCTCGTTTGAAAGTTTGAAACCCCTTTTTAGCGTTAAGGGCATTGAATGTTACATCCTCCAGGCAGATCCTTTGCGTGCGGGATGGGAGCAGGGGTATGGTGTACATCCCGGGGATTATAGCTTGTTCGATTATGCCCGGGTGCTGAAAGGCTTAGACTTGCTGATCTCCGTAGATTCCATGCCTGCGCACCTGGCGGGAGCCATAGGTAACTCTGTTTGGACACTGCTCCATGCTAATGCTGATTGGCGCTGGATGGCGGAGCGCCTTGACAGCCCCTGGTATCCTACAATGCGCCTCTTCAGGCAAGAACGCCAGGGCGATTGGGACTCTGTTGTTAAAAAGGTAAAAGCAGCCCTGCAAGCGCTTATTCAATCAAAAACAAAGCAGGCTCGTCCAAAATCTCAGGCAATGTAGCCGGACCTATTATGCTATTGTACCTGAAATCGTTTTACCATTTCCCGAAATTTGCCTTTGTGATAGGCAAAGCCATAATAGGCAGCACCCACCAGTCTTGCCCAACCGGTATAGAGCCCGGGCCATTTAAGTTTCCTCGCCAGCAAAAACATGCGATGACTCCACTTTGAAATATGAAAACGAATCCTGTAGATCAGCTTTCGGCTCTTATGAATGTTCTTATAGTGGGGTGCAACTCGCTTTAATGGCTGCACACCTGTTGGTGCCCATATTAATCGATAAGCTAATCCCTCGCGCCTTTGCCGGAATCCGGCAGCCTGAGTTTGTTCTACAAATTCATCATCGACGGTGGAGAGCTCCAGCCGCCCTGAGGCTATGGCGTCTTTAATCAGCTGGTTTATTATTGCTGAACGGGCTACAACCACATTGGTTCCTTTTCCATCGGAGGAATACGGCTCCACCCAGGCATCGCCAAAGGCCACATCAGCAGTTTCGGCTACTACGTCGTCGCAGAAATTACAAGCAGAGTTCATGAAAAATCCTGCTCCCCAATCGCCATCAGCCAGGTGCCACCAGTCTTTATTGATCACACGTCCGTTGTTCAAAGTAAGCATAGCATTGTACCAATTGGCAGGTCTGTTAGGGTCTTTATGTCTGAATTCAACTTTTTGAACGTCTTGTGCCGGCACCTTCATTTGCCAGGCAAAGCTTTCCACGAAACGTGCACTTTTCATGTGCCCGCAAAACAGGCCAAGGGTAAAAACAATGCGTTCCTCCAATACAGGATCATTTTTCCGCAACAGGTGTACAGCTTTTATGAAGCAGGGAATGCCCACAACAGCATACCTGCCGGGGGTGTTCATTATCGTTTGTAGCACTCCAGAAAGCTCGATAGGATAATACCGCGACTTAGCTCCGCATCGAACATCGGCTTCTGTGGTGGAGATCCGATACGAGAAGAACCTTCCTTCTTCGCGTGGGTTTTCCGATGCCACCACATGGGCCACACCATCGACCAGTCCAGCCCGCAGCAGTTCATTGGCCACCCAGGTCACCATGCCACCGGAACTTCCCTGCAGACGGAAATCCTCTTCACCTACATGGCCAACATAGGCAGATTGGAAGTTTCCCAGCCGTTCAGTTCTATGTTCTAAAGAAGAAAATCGCCAGCTTGAGATTTCATCTTCATTCAAAGACTTTGGGGAGAAGGGGCACGTACATGAGAAAGTTTCGGAAGGCGTGTTGTACCACAAGCGGGTGCCTTTAGGCTTTAACTGACCATAAGCATCCCATGCCATTTGCGCCTGTGCGCCAGATTGCGCTGCACAGCTCCCGCAGCCGATGCAAAGGCCTGATTCAACAATATCAGCCGGACTTAAAAAATCGCTCATGCCACCCGTAGTTGTTTAAATCCGAGTGCCTCGTCGAGAAACTCGTTTGATGCAGATTGTAATTGCTTGATGGTGGATAGAATGCCCGTATCAAAATCATTTTCCAACAACGCACGATAAGTACCTTTTGAAGAATTTTCGTTTACAAGGTGATGTTCTGCCTTGACGGTGGCCATCAGCCCCTGCACTTTAAAGCTCCGATAGGTTGTGGCTTCACAAACAAAGGGCTTCTCAAACTTTAGTGCGAATATGCAGCCGTGAAAAAAGTTTGTAGCCACAGCTAGTGCGTTCTGAATAAAATGAGCAAACTCGTGCGGATCTGCTGTCAACCACTGTTTGTCAGCCCAATCATTGCGGTAACCGATACTTACTAAAGGAATCTTTTTTTCGGTGGCGTACTGTTGAACCGAACGGACAAAAGTTGAAGAAAAATTATGACCATAGACGGCAAGGTAGGGCTGCTGCAACGTTAGCTTTCTTTCCTCAGGCTGAATTAAAAACTGCAAACATGGATCGAGTACGAGGGGAGGCTCAATTCCGAGAGCATTGCGCACAATTGCCTGTGAGTTTTCATCACGCACGGAAATATGTTCAAAATTGAGCAGTTTAGAGCCCCAGGTTTGATCCACCCCCAAAGAGGCTGGATAGTTACCAAAGCTCGCAGCATATGAAATCAGCCGTTCTGCATTGATGCCTTCACCATAAAACATGGGGTTCTTTCCATACCATGGATGAAATAAATTCCACACTTCATCGCTGCCAACTACTACAACATCGTACTCCAGCATTGTTTCAGGTCTGTCTAAATCGAACTTTGGAGACAATTTAAAGGACTGAAACGCCTGAAAAAACCTCTCAATTTTCTGCCGATAAAAACTGTAGTCGGAAGGGGGAACTGAAGAGGGTAATACAGGATTGTAAGCGCATTTCCACTCAGCAACGTTGACTCGGTTGGAGTGGTGATCGAGCAATTCGGCGCTATGCCCCCGAGCAATTAATCCTTCGGTAAGTGCACGTGCCTGCCAGTAACTTCCATAATTGATGCAGCGGTGAAAAGTGAGCACACCTGTTTTTGAAACAGCCATTATTCCGTCAATTTAAAAGATTTGGATCAGAACTGCGGTTTCTGCAGTTTCTATTGATGCAATTTTCAAAAGTAAGCTTACCTACAAGTACAACAGCTGATAGGTAAACGGATTGCAAACTATAAAAAATGGGTGCCAGCTTAACGGGTGAAAACTGCAGTTATTTCATACTTGATTATTTTTAGATCACATGACGAGATTTTTGCTGATACGACACGCCACGACAGATGCTGTTGGTAAAAAGCTTTCTGGCAGAAAACCAGGTGTGCTGTTGAATGCGGCCGGAGCAATGGAGGCGCAAAAGCTGGCGGACGGTCTTGCCGAAGGGAATATTACGGCAATTTATAGCAGTCCACTTGAGCGGGCACGTGAAACAGCGGCGCCACTGGCGATGAGACTGGGGCTGGAGGTGGTGCTAGACGAACACTTTATCGAATTGGATTTTGGTGAGTGGACGGATGCGGCTTTTGAAGATCTGTCCAGTGACGCCAGCTTCCAACGATTTAATTTTTTTCGAAGTTGCAGCCGCATACCTGGTGGCGAATCGATGGTAGAAGCACAAATGCGGATGGTGAACGGCCTTGAGCGCTTGCGTCGAAAACATGAACATCAAACAGTTGCTGTGATAAGTCATTCCGACGTGATTAAGTCAGCTGTAGCATTTTATGCAGGTATGCACCTGGATATGTTGCAGCGCCTGGAGATCAGTCCTGCGTCGGTGAGTGTGGTTGAATTGTATGATGACACCGCACGAATCGTGGCCCTAAATTATACCGGCTCCGTTCGGTAATAAGCTGGTTCGGGAGGTGGAAAATGCATCATAGTAGTCATACAAGATGAAGAACAACAACAAGTTAGCTGGCATTCGAATTGCATAGCTCAACATAAGCTTTGAAGATGCTGCGCGGGAAATGGCTTTCAGAAGTTTTTGTAGCGGATAGATAAAGGTAGAAACATCATCTCCATAGCATTAACACACATACCTGCCCTTAACCTCTAAAACAAGTCACATGCGAAACGCAATTGAAAAAGCAGAAGGAAAGCTCGGAGTATTAATGCCTGGTTTAGGTGCAGTGGCTACCACACTCATTGCAGGTGTGGAAGCAGTGAAAAAGAACCTGGCTCTACCCATAGGCTCTTTAACCCAGATGGGCAATATACGCCTCGGCAAAAGAACGGAAAACCGTTATCCAAAGATCAAAGAGTTTGTTCCGCTTGCCGACATAAACGATCTTGTTTTTGGAGGCTGGGATACTTACAGCGACAATATGTTTGAAGCCGCTGTGAATGCAAAGGTGCTTGAGCCGATGATGCTGCATGCAGTAAGAGCAGAATTAGAGGCAATAAAACCAATGAAAGCTGTATTCGACAGGTCTTATATTGCTAATCTTGATGGCGACCACGTAAAGGAAGCTGCAACAAAAGCAGACCTGGCGAAAGCAGTGATGGATGATATTGAAAATTTCAAAGAGGCTAATGATTGCACCAGGATTGTGATGGTATGGTGCGGATCTACAGAAAAATATTTCGAGCCTTCCGAGGTGCATCAAAGCATCGAGTCATTTGAAGAAGGATTGAGAAGAAACGATCCTGCGATTTCGCCATCGATGATCTATGCATATGCAGCTATCAAATTGGGCGTGCCGTTTATGAACGGAGCTCCAAACCTCACCTGCGATATTCCGGCCCTAATAGAATTTGCAAAGCAAACAGGCACTCCGATAGGAGGAAAAGATTTCAAAACTGGCCAGACCTTGATGAAAACGATACTGGCCCCTGGGCTACATGCAAGAGCCCTCGGAATTCGCGGCTGGTTTTCGTCGAATATTTTAGGAAATCGCGATGGCTATGTGTTGGACCATCCTGATAATTTTAAAACCAAAGAAGTTTCCAAACTCAGTGTGTTGGAAGATATTCTGCAGCCAGAAATTAATCCGGACTTGTATGGTGAAATCTACCACAAGGTTCGCATAAACTATTATCCTCCGCATGGTGACAATAAAGAAAGTTGGGATAATATAGACATTTTTGGCTGGCTTGGATATTCCATGCAGATCAAGATTAATTTCCTTTGCAAGGATTCTATTTTGGCCGCACCACTCGTACTGGACTTGGCATTGTTCAGCGACCTTGCTAAGCGGGCCGGCATGTCGGGCATACAGGAGTGGCTCTCATTTTACTTTAAGTCGCCACAAACAGCTCCCGGCCTTTCTCCCGAACATGACATCTTCAAGCAGTTGATAAAGCTCCAGAACACGCTTCGGCATTTGATGGACGAAGACCTGATCACACACCTCGGCCTGGATTACTACCAGGATCTGGTAGAGGAGCTTTGACGTTGGAGGCTCACAATTGTTAATCTGGTAGAAGTAAGGGGTATAGCCGAGGAATTCCCGCTCAGTACTGTAGCAAAGCACTGGAATTGATGGAAGCAGAGTGATACTCTGTTAAGAATTTGATGTGGATTTCAATCGGTGATGTTTTTCGAGATTTCAGTTGTTGAAAACAGTTGAACTACCAATGATTTTCTGACTTTGCCCGCAAACATTCCTGCGAACGTTTTCCTTTTCGACTCCCGGGGGGATGATGTGCCTCTACCAAAATAGGTGTTAAACAAATTTCTTCGAACTTCATTTTGCTTGCCTAAAAACTATAAGTGGTAAATTGGACACCTCGTGTTTGCAAGAGCTACTTCCGGGTTGCTATACACGTAAATTGCTGCCGATCGCGATAATGACAGCCTAGATAAGACATGGCATTTTGTAAAGATGAAAAAGTAATAAATTGAGAAGCATCAGTTGAAAACTGAAGAGCATGAATGTACATCAAGTAATCCTAATACACTAATCAAATGGATAAGGACACTAACAATGGAGTTGATCGCAGAAACATGCTTAAAAAGCTTGCAATAGGCTCATCTGCAGGGGCTCTTGGGATGCTTGGCTTCAATTCTAAGGCATTCGGCGGTGCATTGTCTCCGGAAAATTCCAACAGCGGGTATAAATGCGGTGTTAAGCCTATAAAGATTACAAGTGTTAAAGCAATTGCCACTGCTCCTCAAGGCCCCAATCTGGTAGTAGTAAAAGTGGAAACAAGTGAACCTGGGTTATACGGATTAGGATGTGCAACCTTCACGCAACGGGCTGCAGTAGTAGTTACAGCTATCAATAATTATTTACATGATTTCGCTGTAGGTAGAGATGTGGACAATATTGAAGATATGTGGCAGGCTGCGTACGTAAGTTCTTACTGGCGCAACGGCCCCGTACTAAATAATGCCCTTAGCGGATTAGATCAGGCTCTGTGGGACATAAAAGGCAAACGTGCCGGAATGCCGGTGTATCAGTTGCTTGGCGGAAAAGCAAGGTTTGCGGTAGACTGCTATGCACATGCATCCGGGAAAACGCCGGAGGAAATTTCTGCCAGTGTGCAACAGTGGATAGAAAAAGGTTTTCGTCACATCAGGATACAACAGGGTGGGTATGGCGCTTTAAACCTGGCCCAGAAGCCAGACTTTAAAGAAGCTGGTTTTGGTTATGCGGGTGATGCTTATATGGACCAACGAACCTACCTGAAGTCCGTACCAAAAATGTTTGATGCTGTGCGGAAAAGGTGTGGGGACGACATAGAGCTTTTACACGATATACATGAAAGGGTAGAGCCGATAGACGCCATCAACCTGATAAAAAGTTTAGAGCAGTATAGGCCTTATTTTATAGAAGATCCTTTCTCGCCCGAAAATCCAAAATGGTTTAAGCTTTTAAGAGAAAGCACCACGGTGCCTATTGCCATGGGGGAGTTATTTAATAATCAGAATGAGTGGAAAGAACCAATGGTAAACCAGTGGTTTGATTACATCCGTTGCCATATATCGCAGATTGGTGGCATTACACCTGCAATGAAAGTAGCGAGATTAGGAGAGTGGTTTAATATAAAAACTGCCTGGCATGGCCCACCCGATGTTTCGCCCGTAGGGCATGCTGCCGACGCCCATATTGATTTCGCAATCTGGAACTTCGGTATCCAGGAGTCGGTAAGTTTTAATGAGGCTATGCTCGAAGTTTTTCCCGGAAGTCCTTACATCAAAAATGGGTATATGTATGTGAACGATGCACCCGGTCTGGGTGTAGAAATTAATGAAAAAGCTGCTGCGAAATATCCTGCCCATTTCAAACCCGGTGAATGGCAGGTACGGAAAAGGGATGGCACAATCATCCGTCCATAGGGCAGTCTTTGATGACCTACACCCATTGAATACAGATGCATGGAAATCTTTTTAAAGCTCTTTATAAACACAAAAACTCCAGGGTTTACAAAAGGCTGCTTGCCATTGATGAGAGATATACAAGCGCTGCTTAATACACAACTTGATCATGCTATGAAGTACTCACTTTTTATTCTGTTATCAATAGGTACAATATCCTGTAGTGTGCCGAAACAAACTACAACTGCATCGACTACAACATACCATCGGGATATTCCTTATCCTAAAAGCGACTTAATAGATACTCTCGAAT
>DASQNW010000055.1:0-3949 GCA_035644775.1 Chitinophagaceae bacterium
GACTTCCACCATTCTTCGCGAGTTTGCCATCCATCATATGTATCTATATTTTGTATTGGCCCGACAGCGAAGTCATCTCTTATCTGAAGAATTTCCCCGGCCAGTTCGCCATCCAACTCCTGCGCCTGCCGCAGCACTGCAATGTCTGCTTCCTGAAAGACTAAGTGTATCATTTTTATCTCTGTATTTTATACCGCCGGCTCCTCAATTTCGTCTAATTCAACCTTTAGGTTTTTAATAATGAATTCCTGCCTCTCCTGTGTGTTCTTGCCCATGTAATATTCTAATAAATGCTGAATGTGATCGCCCTGCTCAAGGATAACCGGCTGCAGCCGAATCTCTTCACCAATGAAAGCTGCAAATTCATCCGGACTAATTTCACCTAAGCCTTTGAAGCGGGTGATTTCCGGTTTGTTTCCCAACTTTCTGACAGCTGCTTGTTTCTCCTGTTCGGAATAGCAATAGATGGTTTCCTGTTTATTTCGCACACGGAACAGCGGTGTTTCCAAAATGTAAACGTGATCTTTTTTTACAAGATCAGGGAAGAACTGGAGGAAGAAAGTCATAATCAACAGCCGGATGTGCATCCCATCCACATCGGCATCGGTTGCAATAACTATTCGGCTGTATCTAAGGCCGTCAAGGCCTTCCTCAATATTCAAAGCATGCTGTAGCAGGTTGAGTTCTTCGTTTTCATACACCACTTTTTTGCTCATGCCGAAACAGTTAAGTGGTTTGCCCCTGAGGCTGAAGACTGCCTGTGTATCTACATCTCTTGCTTTAGTGATGGAGCCGCTGGCTGAATCGCCTTCAGTGATAAAAATGGTTGATTCTTTCTGCAATGTGAAGAAAGCTTCCTTGCCCTTTGCAGGTGGCTCATCGTTCAGGTGCACTTTACAATCCCGAAGTTTTCTGTTATGCAGGTTTGCCTTTTTTGCCCGCTCATTAGCCAGTTTTTTTATGCCTGCCAAATCTTTTCTCTCCCGCTCGCTTTGCTCAATTCGCTTTTTCAATGCCTCTGCAGCGCCGGGGTGTTTATGTAGATAGTTGTCAAGCTCGCGAGAGAGGAAATCCGTCACAAACTGCCGCATGCTTGGACCGCCCTCATCTATGCTCAAAGAACCGAGCTTCGTCTTTGTTTGAGATTCAAAAACAGGTTCCACTACTCTAACAGACACTGCTGCCACAATACTTTGGCGGATGTCTGCAGCATCATAGTCCTTCTTGAAAAAATCCCGAATTACTTTCACATAGGCTTCCCGGAAGGCCGCCTGGTGAGTTCCGCCCTGGGTGGTATGCTGACCGTTTACAAAGCTGTAGTAATCTTCACCATAATCGTTGTTGTGCGCTAAAGCAACTTCTATATCCTCGCCACGTAAGTGGATGATCGGGTACCGCAGTTCATCTGCATTTGTCTTGCGCTCCAGCAGATCAAAGAGTCCATTTTTACTGGTAAAGGATTTTCCATTGAAAACAATGCGCAATCCTGCATTCAAAAAGCAGTAGTTCCAGATTTGCTCTTCAAGAAATTCAGGCCTGAAATGGAAGTGTTTGAATATAGACTCGTCGGGAATGAAGGTCACCAGTGTGCCATTGGGTTGGTCAGATTTTGCTTCCTTGTATTCCTTTACGAGTACACCTCTTTGAAATTCGGCTTCTTTCACTTTTGAGTCACGGAACGACGCTACTTTGAAATAATTACTCAACGCGTTCACTGCCTTTGTGCCGACGCCGTTTAAGCCCACACTTTTTTGGAAAGCCTTGCTATCATACTTTGCACCCGTATTGATCTTGCTGACCACATCCACCACCTTACCTAGAGGAATGCCGCGACCGTAATCACGTATGGTAACGGTCTTGTCTTTGATGGTTATCTCGATCGCTTTGCCATGGCCCATCGTGTATTCATCTATGCAATTGTCGATCACCTCTTTTACAAGCACATAGATGCCATCGTCAGGACTACTGCCATCACCAAGCTTACCTATATACATTCCAGGTCTCAGCCTGATATGCTCTCGCCAATCGAGACTTTTGATACTTTCCTCAGTATACTCGAAAAGATTCTTTTTTGTTTCTGCCATAGGAATTGTTACAAAGCAGTAGCAACTGCAAGTTGATGCTTCTTTACCTTAAATCCGCGTCTTCATGTTTCCCCACGGGCTAAAGCACGCAAAAATAAGGTGCAAATATAAAGGAACTAAGCTGATCGGTTACTAATTTTATTAGCGTTTTTGAAGTTCCCAATTCAGCCACCGGCAAGTGATAATCGCTTGAGAAGCATATAATTATGTAATTTCACATTTTAATTGTCCGGGGGGATGCGGCAATGGTTTCAAATCACCTAATTTTGACTCCAGCTGCTATATACCTCTGCAGCCGACCAAACTTACTGCATACTACCCATTAGTTCTACTACTAACCCGCTTCCATAGTTGTTAACGAACAAAAGAGAATGTGTATGTATTCGTATGGCTTATTAGAAACAGGTTGTTATTATTTAATACAGGAAAAGGTTGGTTCACCCATCACTTTAATTCGAGTAGCAATGGAATCGGATTACTGTATGTATGTATTTACATACAATGACGAGTTGATTACCGGCTGGAAACGAAAAACAGATAAGATCAACGATATAGTTGAGTGCCTGAGTGATGCAGCGGTAGAGGCATGGGAAAAACATTACAACAGTAATGAGGATGCCTACTATGAAGAGGATGAGGAATAATGCCCTTCAGGTTTGGATTCAGACCTATGTGTGCTTTAGTTTTTAGCCACTCTCCTCAACTCCAGAATGTTCAAAGCATTGGGTTGAAAGCCCTGTATTTCTGGCTGTAGCAGGTGTACCACCACGTCGTACCATAATGGCACTACAGGTGCATCGTTTATCATCACCTGATCGGCCTGCCTGTATAGAGCGTACCTGGCGGAGTCGTTCGTTTCCTTCAACGCTTGCTCAAACAACTTGTCAAACTTTGGATTAGAATACCGGGTATAGTTGGGTGGTGCTGGGTTTTTGGAGTAGAAAACAGCAAGGTAATTCTCAGCATCTGGATAATCTGCTATCCAGCTGCCTCTGAAGAACAGTGCTTTTGAATTGGAGGTCATCTCGAGTAGTAATGATTTTTGCACCACCTCCACTTGTATGTTCAAACCCACATCTTCCAGCTGACGTGCAATGAAGTCCGCCATATTCGCATAAACAGGAATGGTAAGCAACTTCACTGCAGGCATTTTATTTTTGTTGTATCCCGCTTCCGCTAATAGCCTTCTTGCAAGTTGAGGGTTATAGTGGTATCCTTTTACAAGCGTGGAATCAAACGACGGAAGTCCTGCCGGAACAAACCCTGATTGAGCCGGAATGCCTAACGAATTGCGCAAGTACAGAATCATCTTTTGCCGGTCGAAGCCATAATTGATTGCCTGACGAATTTTTCTTAAGGCGACGGGTGAAGACTTTACAAGAGCGTTGGTCGTGTCGGTGAGGATGCCTAGGTACTCTATATTGAGGTAGGGATGTGTTTGAAGCTGGATCTTCCCTTTCCAGTCATCGCGCAAGTGTCCTCTCTTAGTTAATACTTCATCTTTGAAAGAAGCATCTATATCGTTGATAAAATCTAATTTGCCCTGCCGAAACAAAAGAAACTCAGTCGCCTTGTTATCATAGAAAGAAACCCGGACACCATCTAAGTAAGGCAGCCTTCGGCCCGCAGCATCTGTCTCAAAATAGTTCTTGTTCTTTTTAAAAATGAGCCCCTGCCCTTCCTGCCAGGCTACGAACTGGAAGGCACCAGACCCTACCGGGTGCCTGCGAAAATCGTTGCCATATTTTGCCACTGCTTCATGTGGCACAATGGAGCAGTATTGCATCGAAAGAATGCCAAGTATTGGTAAGTAAGGACGTTTGAGCTTTAATTTAAATGTGCTGTCATTGAGCGCTTCAAATCCA
>DASQNW010000056.1:0-15666 GCA_035644775.1 Chitinophagaceae bacterium
TTAGCAAAATCCGATTTATGTTGGGGGATTATTTTTGACGGACTTTTGAGTGAGTCCCTTCATTTTGAACGACCCTGTTGCGGGTTAAGCATAGCCGAAGCCAAGCACGAGGAAGCCTTATTTGTCACTGTGTTTTCTTAACGCTGGTACATAAAAAAGCCGGAAATTTTTCCGGCTATAAAAACAAAGTATTTGTCAAAGTCTCCTCAATTTTATATTTCTGTACCACACAGGATCACCGTGATCCTGGAGTGCAATTCTTCCTTTTTTGAATTTAGCGAAGCCTGGCATAGTCTTAAACTTACTGTTAGCGACCATGGTGTTCCAGTTGTTATCCCACATAGTAGTTGACACAGTGTTGGTACCGTTTAAATAGAAATTGAGCTTCCCATTGTTAAGTACTATTTCTGCCCGGTTCCATTCACCAACAGGGCGAACTGCTTCTTTAGATGAAGCAATTAAATCGTACAAATCACCCGCACGGTGTTTATGAATCTTTGCATCTGGGTGGCGGTCGTTATCCAGCACCTGCATTTCAGGTCCTGTTTCATAGGTGTTTTTGTATTGCGCTGCATCTTCGTGAACATTGAATATAACGCCACTATTTGATCCCGGAGCAACCTTCCATTCCAGTGACAAATGATAGTTCTCATATTCATCATTGGTCACAATATCTCCTCCACCTTCTCTCTTTCCATTGGTTTTTGTTGTGTCGAAATAAAGAGAACCGTCAACCACTTTCCAGGCGGCTCCTACATTGTTTTTGCCATAGGTATGCCACCCATTTGTAGTAGATCCGTCGAACAACAGCATCCAGCCATCTTGCCTCTCCTGGTTGGTTAGTGTATTTGCCTGCATGTTCACCGATGCATTTTTTGCTGAGCCACAGCTTTGTATTACAGCCACTGCGAGAACCCAGCTTATGAACGAACCACGTTTGTAGATCATTGAGCGTCTTTTAACAGAAGAACGTATTTCACTGCTGCAGTCGCATCTTCTTTAGACATTGCAGGGTGAGGGGTCATCGGCACTTGCCCCCATACGCCGGCTCCACCTTGTATCACTTTTCCAACCAGCCTTTCTATCGTGGTATCGGCTGCGGGAGTATATTTTTTGGCAACATCTGAATATGATGGCCCCACGAGTTTTTTATTGATGTCGTGGCAAGTAGCACAATCGCTTTTCGCTACCACCTCAAGGCCTTTTTGATAGTCGGGGTGTTGTGTGAAATCACTTGGATTATCCGCAATCACATCACCAGTATCTGATTTATTACCCTGATTAGTATCAGCTGCGGTATCGTTTGAATTGCAGGCGATCAACATTCCTAGTGCAATCATCGAAACAAATATTCTTTTCACTTTACGAAGTTTTTAATTGACAAATATATTTATTACAGCCCTAAAATAGCCCTGTTTTGTTCGTCGTTACTACCGCCTCCGGCGAAATCATCAAAGGTTTTATCGGTAACGCGAATTATGTGATTCTTGATGAAGGGCGCTCCTTCGCTGGCCCCCTGTTCAGGATGTTTTATGGCACATTCCCACTCGAGAACAGCCCAGCCTTTATAATCGTAAGCAGAAAGTTTGCTAAACACTGCTTTAAAATCGACCTGGCCATCACCCAACGAACGAAAACGTCCCGCTCTTTGTACCCAACCCTGGTATCCGCCATATACTCCCTGCTTACCTGTTGAATTGAACTCAGCGTCTTTTACATGAAATGCACGGATACGTTCATGATAAAAGTCGATGTACTGCAGATAGTCGAGGCACTGCAGCACAAAATGCGAAGGATCGTACAACAAGCAAGCACGTGGGTGATTGTCTACTTCCTTCAAAAACATTTCGTACGTAACACCGTCATGTAAGTCTTCACCCGGGTGAATCTCGTAACATACATCCACTCCAGCTTCGTCAAAGGCATTCAAGATAGGTAGCCATCGTCTACCTAGTTCCTTAAAACCGGTTTCTACCAACCCTGCAGGGCGCTGCGGCCACGGATAAACTGTTTGCCACAACAAAGCACCGCTAAACGTAGCATGAGCATTCAGCCCGAGATTTTGTGAAGCCTTGGCAGCATACTTCAATTGCTGCACTGCCCATTCAGTTCTTGCTTTGCTGTTGCCCCGTAAGTTTTCAGGAGCGAAGCCATCGAACAGTACATCATAGGCGGGATGCACTGCCACCAATTGTCCTTGCAAATGCGTTGAGAGTTCCGTAATTTCCAATCCGCAGCTATTCACGAGCCCTTTAAGTTCATCTGCATATGTTTTACTTTCAGCAGCTTTCTGCAGGTCAATAACCCTTGCGTCCCAAGATGGAAGCTGCACACCAACAAAACCTAGCTCTTTTGCCCAAGTGCAGATAGTTTTCAAATTATTAAACGGCGGTTGATCGCCCATGAATTGTGCTAAAAAAATTCCTGGTCCTTTTATCGTTTGCATGTTGTGAGTTAAGAATTAAAAAAGACTGATAACTAACTTATCCTATCGTAAGCCCATCCAGAAACTTATCCGCTATACTTCAAATTTTGTCCATTTCTCATTGCTGGTATTGCTGTTCACAACATTTTCAATGAACGCCATTCCGCGAATGCCTTCATGTACTGATGGAAACTCTATGAGGCTGCTGTCAACGGTTTCTCCGTTGATCTTAGCAGAAAGCGTAAGTGCAAAGTTGCGGTAGATGTTTCCGAACGCCTCTAGGTAACCTTCAGGGTGGCCACCCGGTGTGCGTGAATTATGCTTTGCAATGGCAGAAACATAGCCCATACCGGTGCGTACCACCTCTGTAGGTTTGTCAAGGTATTTCACCAGTAATGTATTTGGCTCTTGCTGATGCCACTCGAGGCCACCATTCTCCCCATATACTTTTATAAACAAATTATTTTCTTCACCGGCGGCAATTTGCGTGGCTGTAAGCACACCTGTCGCTCCATTATCAAATTTCAAAAACACAGCACCATCATCGTCCAGTGCTCGGCCTTCTACTACAATATTTAATGCAGCACTTAATTCCGTTACCTGCAAGCCAGTAATGTATTCTGCAAGATTGAAAGCATGTGTACCAATATCGCCCATTGCACCAGCTTTGCCGGACCGCTTCGGATCGGTGCGCCATGCCGCTTGTGCATTTCCTTCGCGTTCGCTGAGCTTGCTTAACCAGCCCTGATGATACGAGACATATACCTTGCGCACTTTACCGATTGTGCCATTTTTAACCAGTTCTTTTGCGTGCTTCACTATCGGGTAGCCGGTATACGTGTGTGTAAGAGCTAATACTTTGCCTGTTTCTTCTACTTTAGATTTCAGCTGTTTTGCTTCGTCTAGTGTAAGTGTTATTGGTTTTTCAATCACAACATGAAAGCCATTGTCTAAAGCCATCATCGCTGGACCAAAATGCGCAAAATTTGGAGTAACAATCGTAAGGAAATCCATGCGTTGGTCTTCTGGTAACTGGCTTTCTTTTTCAATCATTTCTTCATACGTAGTGTAGATTCTGTCTTCATTCAGAAACAAGGACCTTCCGCTGTCAACAGCAATTTCCTTGTTTATGCTGAGAGCACCGCACACCAGTTCTATGAGGCCATCAGCGTTCGCAGCAATCCTGTGAATAGCGCCGATGAATGCGTCTTTTCCTCCGCCCACCATCCCCATTCGAAGTTTTCTTTTCATGTTGGTTACTAATTTAATTGGCTAAAAAAATTTGGCTAAAAGTTTTTTACAAAAGAACACTGCAAAATGAATTGTTTTTAACCATTTCTGAAAAAAATTATTGATGGTGTATTTAATCGAATTATTTTTAAAAATAAAAATTACATTTAACTGGATATTTCTCTTCTTCAAACCTAACGATTATGCCTTCAACAATTAACCGTAATCAACTATTCGTTGCCAGTTGTCTGGGTCTGTTAGTAACTTCTCTTTCTTTTGGAATTCGTGCAGGTTTATTGAACACATGGGGTGATGAATTTGGTCTTGACAAATCTCAGCTGGGATCAATTGCAGCCACTGCGTTTTGGGGTTTTCCACTTGCTATGGTGATTGGAGGTTTGCTTGTAGATTTCATCGGTATGAAACGGCTACTCGTATTAGCATTCGTTTTCCATCTTGTTGGGATTGTGATGACGATTTTTGCTGGTGGTTACTGGTCGCTTTTTTTATCCACTTTGCTGATCGGTATTGCCAACGGAACGGTGGAAGCAGCTTGTAATCCGCTGGTGACAGCACTGTACCCGGATAACAAAACTACTAAGCTCAACCACTTCCACCTGTGGTTTCCAGGAGGTATAGTTATTGGTACTTTGATTTCTTTTGGTTTCGATAAGGTAGGCTGGGGTTGGCAGGCAAAAATGGCTACGATGCTGCTGCCCACTATAATATATGGTATCATGTTCATGCGGTTGTCCTTCCCTGTTACAGAAAGGGTTTCATCAGGCGTGTCCGCAGGCGAGATGTATCGCTCCTTATTAAATCCCCTGTTTATTTTCATGATCATTTGCATGTTCGGAACTGCCATTACGGAATTGTTTACTGGTCAGTGGATTGAAGTGCTGTTAAGAAATGTTACTGAAAATTCAATTCTGATTCTTACTGTTACCACAGGTGTAATGGTGTTGGGAAGAGGCTTAGCAGAACCGGTAGTGCACCGGCTTTCGCCGCAGGGGGTGCTGCTTGGATCGGCAGTCTTTGCGGCATTAGGTCTTTACCTTTTAGGCAATACCGAAGGCAGTATGATTTTCATAGGCGCTCTTGTCTTTGGTATTGGTGTATGCTATTTCTGGCCTACCATGTTGGGTTTTGTTGCTGAATATTTACCAAAAACCGGGTCTGCCGGTTTGAACCTGATGGGTGGTGCGGGAATGTTTGCCGTGTCACTTTACATGATGGTAATGGGCGGCGTATACGACCGGCTTATCGCTAAGCAACTGCCTGCAGGCGCAGACATGAACCAATACAGCTCAGCAGAAGCCTCTTCAGAAATGAAGGCTGCGTTGGCGGAGGCCAACCGTGCCGCAGGACCAGAGATCATCAACACTACCCTGATGATCCCTATTATTTTGATTTTTGCCTTCCTTGGCTTGTACATCTACATGCGTAAGAGAAATGCCAAACCGCTTCAAACTGCATAACTTAGCTCACATCCTTTATGCACCGTCGAAACCTTATCAAACAAATGGCAGCAGCCGGCGTAGTATTAGGTTCCTTGCCAACGGTTGCTGCTACTTGTTCTTCATCTAAAAAAAACGGTCACCTGAATAATAAAATAAATCATTCTGTTTGCCATTGGACGTACAATTTCCTTTCACTTGAGCAGTTATGTAAAACAGTAAAAGACATTGGTTTCGGTGCAATTGATCTTATAGGACCAAAAGACTGGCCGACCCTGAAGAAATATGGCGTGTTTTCCTCCATGTGTAACGGTGCTGAGATCAGTCTTACAGAAGGATGGAACGACAAACAATACCACCAGAAACTTATCAATAACTACACAGAACATATTAACCTGGTGAGCAAAGCGGGCTACAGAAACCTGATCTGCTTCAGTGGCAACAGAAAAGGAATGGATGATGAAACAGGACTAAAAAATTGTGCAGAAGGCCTAAAGAAAATAATGGCTTCAGCGGAAAAGAATAACGTAGTTATTGTGATGGAGTTGCTGAACAGTAAGGTAGATCATAAAGATTATATGTGCGACAAATCTGCATGGGGCGTGGAGCTGTGCAAGCGCGTGGGCTCAGAAAATTTTAAACTCCTTTATGACATCTATCATATGCAGATAGACGAAGGAGACGTTATTAGAACAATTCAAAATAACCACCAGTATTTTGCTCATTATCATACAGCAGGCGTACCGGGCAGGCATGAGATCGAGGAACAGCAGGAGCTATATTACCCTGCCATTATGAGAGCGATAAAAGAAACTGGTTTCAAGGGATATGTAGCACAGGAATTTATTCCTGCAAAAGAGGACAAGATTGCATCTCTGAGAGAGGCAATAAGGATCTGCGATGTTTAGTTTCGATTCTGTTATTCATTCACTTCACTTAAATTCAGATTGCTGCTATGGCGAACAATGTTTATGATGCTATCGTGGTCGGCTCTGGCATATCGGGCGGCTGGGCTGCAAAAGAACTCACAGAAAAAGGGCTCAAAGTGTTGCTTCTTGAGCGTGGCCGGAATATAGAGCACGTAAAAGACTACGTGAACGCAAATAAAGATCCATGGCAGTTTCCTCACCGCGGTGGTCGCACCCAACAAATGATCCAAGACTACCCGAAACTGAAAAGAGACTATCCGCTCAATGAAACGAATCTCGATTTCTGGGCAAGCGATAAAGACTCTCCATACACTGAGGTCAAACGCATGGACTGGTTTCGCGGCTATCATGTGGGTGGCCGATCTTTAATGTGGGGACGACAAAGTTATCGCTGGAGCGATCACAGCTTTGAAGCCAATGCAAAAGAAGGAATAGCCATTGATTGGCCCATTCGATACAAAGACATTGCTGCATGGTACGATTACGTAGAACAGTTTGCAGGCATTAGCGGATCAAAAGAAAATTTACCGCAACTTCCAGATGGCAAATTCATGCCTCCTATGGAGTTGAATTGCGTAGAAAAAGATGTAGCGGCACGCATTCAAAGCCACTATAGCGACAAGCGTAGGATGATCATTGGACGAACGGCTAACATCACACAGCCGCTGCCGGGAAGAACAACCTGTCAGTACCGGAATAAATGCTGGCTGGGTTGCCCATTCGGCTCTTATTTCAGCACTCAATCTTCCACATTACCTGCTGCAATGAAAACAGGTAATTTAACGCTTCGTCCCTGGTCAATAGTAACTCGAGTTTTGTATGATAAAGACAAGAAAAGAGCCACTGGTGTTGAGATTCTCGACGCCCAAAACAATCAAACCTACACATACGAAGCAAAGATCGTTTTCTTAAATGCTTCTGCATTTAACTCCACATGGGTTCTAATGAATTCAGCGACCGATGTATGGCCTGATGGGCTCGGCAGCAGCAGCGGAGAATTGGGGCACAACATTATGGACCACCACCTGGGCGTTGGAGCAAATGGAAAAGTGGAGGGATACGAAGACAAATATTATTACGGCAGAAGGGCTAATGGGGTATACATCGCTCAATACAGAAACTTGTTTGGTGACAAGCGAGATTACCTGCGGGGTTTTGGCTACCAGGGTAGTGCCAGCCGTCAGGGTTGGAACCGCGAGATCGCGGAACTAAGTATCGGTGGCGAATACAAGGATATTTTATCTGAGCCAGGTCAGTGGACGATGGGCATTGGCGGATTTGGAGAAATATTGCCGTACCACGAAAACAAGATGACGCTTGACAAGAGTGTAAAAGATAAATGGGGATTGCCTGTCATTTCTTTTGACGCAGAATGGAAGGAGAATGAGCGGAAAATGCGGCAGGATATGCAAAACGATGCAATTGAAATGTTGACAGCTGCAGGATTGAAAGATGTAAAAGGTTACGAAGGCGATGGCACCATTGGCCGCGGTATTCACGAGATGGGCACTGCACGCATGGGCCACGACCCAAAAACATCTGTCCTTAATAAATGGAACCAGGTGTGGGATGCTCCCAACGTATACGTTACCGATGGAGCCTGCATGACCTCAGCCAATTGTGTTAACCCTTCGCTCACTTACATGGCGCTAACTGCCAGAGCAGCAGATCATGCAGTGAACGAGCTCAAGAAAATGAATTTATAACGCTATCAACTGAAATAAAATGGAAGAGCAAAAAGATATTTCGTCGCAGTCGAGGAGAAATTTTATTAGGAATTCCTCAGTAGCAGCTGCAGGTTTTTTGATACTTCCGAGGCACGTGCTCGGTGGAAAAGGATTTCTTGCTCCTAGTGATCGGCTGGTTGTAGCTGGCATCGGCGCCGGTGGCAAAGGGGAAAGTGACATCATGAGCTTTTACCAAAGCGGTAAAGCTGACATCGGATATCTTGTAGACGTAGACGACCGGAGAGCCGCCACTTCTATAAAATCATTCCCGAAGGCAAAATATTATAAAGACTGGCGCGAGCTGTTTGATAAAGAATCGAAAAGCTTTGATGCAGTTTCAGTGTCTACTCCTGATCATAACCATGCTGCCCCTACCCTTGCAGCCATGCAATTGGGCAAGCATGTGTATGTACAAAAACCACTAACTCACGACATTTACGAGGCTCGTGTGCTGACTGATGCAGCAAAAAAATACAAAGTAGTCACACAAATGGGCAACCAGGGTGCTTCCGGCGATGGCACCCGTTTGCTGAAGGAATGGTTTGATGCAGGCCTCATTGGTGATGTTCATACCATCTATTCCTGGACAGATCGCCCTATATGGCCGCAAGGCATTCCCTGGCCAACAGCAAAAGCTGAAGTACCTAAAGGACTAAACTGGGATCTGTGGCTAGGCACAGCACCATACAAAGATTATATTGAAAAGCTCGTCCCGTTCAACTGGCGTGGCTGGTGGGATTATGGCACCGGCGCCTTAGGCGACATGGGTTGCCATATGCTGGAGCCCGCTTTCCGCGTATTAGATTTGAAGTACGCCACTGAAGTGCAGGCGAGTGTTGGTACTGTATATATAGATGAATTCAAGAGAGGTTATTTTCCCGAAAGCTTTCCCCCATCTAGCCATGTGACACTTTTATTTCCAAAAACAAAAAAGACAAAAGGACCAGTAAAAGTTCATTGGATGGATGGTGGCATACAGCCCGAAAGGCCAGAAGAACTGGGGCCCAATGAAATTTTTGGAGACGGCGGAAACGGCACCTTGTTTATTGGAACAAAAGGCAAAATGATGTGTGGAACCTATGGTATGAATCCGCAGTTGCTCCCAACATCAAAAACCAAACAAGCTAAAGTGAAGCAGACGCAACCGAGAGTTCCAGGCGGTGCAGAAGGCCATTATGCCCAATGGGTGGAGGCTTCCATTGCAGGCCATGGAAACAAAGAAGTAAGTTCTCCTTTTGAAACAGCAGGGCCACTTACCGAACTGTTGCTGATGGCCAATCTTGCAATCAGAGGCGCCGATATACGCCAACCGCGTGCTAACGGCAACGGCTTTAATTTTCCAGGACGAAATCTAAAGTTGATTTGGGACAACGCCAACATGAAGGTCACCAACTTCGATGAAGTAAACCAATATGTGAAACGAGAGTACAGGCAGGGATATAGTTTAAAGGCATAGGCTTGCCACGTTTATAAACACAATTAAAGTATCATGAATAGAAGAGATGCCGTTCAAAATATAGCGCTCCTGCTTGGTGGGACAATAGCAGGAGGACAGGCTTTTCTGCTGGGCTGTAAAAGCAATACCGCTAAAGAGCAGGGGTTCACAGCCGACCACATAGCCTATCTTAATGAAATTGCTGACACCATCCTTCCCACTACAAGAACACCCGGTGCCAAGGCAGCCAATGTGGGCCAGTTTATGACGGTAATGGTAAACGATTGTTATGAAGAGAAGGATCAAAAGATCTTTAGAGAAGGAATGGATAAGATCCATGAACTAGCTAAAAAAGACTTTGACAAAAACTTCATTCAGAGCACACCACAACAACGCCTCACGCTCTTGACAAGATTAGATAATGAGCAAAGGGAATACACAACAAACAAGAAAAAAGAAGACGACCCGCACTTTTTTAGGTTGATGAAGGAGCTGACCCTGCTCGGCTACTTTACTTCTGAGATCGGTTCAACACAGGCTCGCCGCTATGTGCCTGTGCCGGGGCGCTACGAAGGATGTATTCCATATCAACAAGGAGATAAAGCGTTTGCATAACCCTTAATAATTACTATGTCACAAAGAAGAGAATTTTTAAAAACCGCATCACTGCTCACGTCGGGTATAGCGCTTACGTCAATTGCAAACAAGTTAGCCGGCTGCAGTCCTCGTGTGAGTTCTTCTGCAGTACAAAACAGTTTTGGATTACAGCTATACACGCTTCGCGATGTGTTGCCCAAAGATCCGCAAGGCGTGATCCGGCAGGTCGCTTCTTTTGGTTATAAACAGATTGAAAGCTACGAGGGGCCGAAAGGAATGTTCTGGGGGATGAAAAACACCGAGTTTAAAAAGTTTGTAAACGACCTCGGAATGGATATCGTGTCAAGCCATTGCGCCTGGAAAGAAGATTTTGAACGAAAAGCCGGACAAGCCGCCGAAATAGGTATGAAGTATTTGTTTTGCCCTTTTTTAGGCAAAAACAAAGAACTTGATTTCTATAAAAAAGCAGCAGAGCAATTCAACAAGAATGGCGAAATAGCCCGTAAGGCAGGAATCAAATTTGGCTATCATAACCACGACTACTCATTTCTGCCGGTAGAAGGACAGCTACCACAAGATGTGATGATGCAAAACACTAATCCGGACACTGTTGATTACGAGATGGATATTTACTGGGTTGTTGCCGCAGGACAGGACCCTGTTCAATGGTTTAACAAATATCCAAATCGTTTTCGCGCCTGCCATGTAAAAGATAAAAAAGGCAGCGAATCTACAGTCGTGGGTACTGGCACTATTGACTTTCCAAAGATCCTTCGTGAGGGTCAGAAAAAAGGCTTACAATACTATATTGTAGAACAGGAAGCTTATGCAGGAACCACTCCTATTGATGCTGTTAGAGCCAATGCGGAGTACATGAAGAAAATAAAACTATAACGCTTATTATCCTTCAACATAAATTCCGGTAGCGATTGCTCCGGAATTTTTTGTTTCTAATTTCTTAAGAGCTTTTCATCTATCAACAACAATAAACTTCGTTGAAGTGAAGAACTGCAGTAATAAATGAAAAAAAAACTGGCTATTTGGAACCGTACATGAGATGCACATGACCTTGCAACACAGGGAAACGTGCAAAAGTTTACGTAGTTGAACAGCTGTAACGGCTGAAGTTCTAAAAAATTCTAGCGGCCCATCTGCTTTAAAAAATTTACGTGGGAGGCAATCGCCTGGCCCATCTTTGGATATTCAATGTACGGAACTCCAAACTCTGTGCAAGCCTGCTTTATGATTTGGCTAATCTCCGGGTAGTGCACATGAGATATTTTTGGAAATAAATGGTGCTCCACCTGAAAGTTCAATCCACCTACGAACCAATTGATAATTTTACTACGTGGTGCAAAGTTGGCTGTAGTTTTTAGCTGGTGAATAGCCCATTCGTCTTCAAGCTTTCCCGTGAGTTCGTTCGGCATCGGAAAATGGGTATGCTCCACCGTATGTGCCAATTGAAAAACAATGCTGATGACTAGCCCGGCCACAACTGCAAAAACAGAAAAGCCTATTAACCATGGGAGAAAACCAACTGTATAGATGGGCACTGCAACAAACACAAAAGCGTGCAGCAGTTTGAAGCTCCAGAAAACCAAATGATCTGCAGCAGTCATTTTCTTCAGCGGCATAGCGCCGATTTTGCCTTTGAAATATTTTTGATAATCGAGAATAAAAATCCAGAAGATGTACAACATAGCATACAAAAACCAAAAATAGATGTGCTGGTACCGATGCATAGCATGCTTGGGTTGAGTGCTGCTCATGCGCATCCACGGCTTGATGTCAATGTCGTCGTCCACACCGTCAATGTTGGTATATGCATGGTGAATCACGTTATGCTTCATATTCCACATAAAGTGACTTCCTCCTAAAATATTCAGCGAAAAAGCCGCCAGGTTATTCACCCATTTTCTAGTGCTAAAGCTGCCGTGGGCGCCATCATGCATGATGTTGAAACCAATGCCTGCTATAACAAAACCTAATAAAGCACATTCAACAATTGCCAAAAAAGTGGCTGGAGTAAAAAAAACAAGATGTACATACAGAAGCACAAAACTGCTAAATAATACCACAGCTTTCGTGTAAAGTCGGGCATCACCTGTTGAGGGTTTTCCGGTCTCCTGAAAATAAGAGTTGATCCTTTTTTTTAGTTCTGTATGAAACGATTTTGAAACTGTCGTAAACTTTGGCGTAGCTGTAACCATGCTAAATGTCATCTATTGATCTGAGTAAATTCGTTATGTCTCTTTTAAAATCAGTGCACCTAGGTTGTCAACCCCGATACTTTTGCGGGAAATAAATCCTTCTGCAAACTGTACTCCTATGCGTTTTCCCAATAATCGTGCCCTTGCAATGATTGATTCGAGGAACTCGGGATTGGATATATACGTTTGCGGCTCAGTGCTGCCCCCGTTGAAGAATTGGGTACTGTAGGCTTTTATGGATTGCAACCGTTGTTCCCAAACTTCTGTAATATCTACCACAAGGTCGGGTTCATAAAAGCGATCTTGGATATAATGTAGCAGGTGTTTTGGTCTCCACCTGGACTGTTCTATTCCGTCTTCCTCATGAGTGATCACCTTCTGCAACCCTGACAAGAAGCATGCATCGTAGATCAGTTGCCCTGCTCTTCCATGATCAGGATGGCGATCTTCCAGAACATTCCCGATCACAATTTCGGGTTTATATCTTCTAAGTACCTGAATAAGTTGTAATTGATGTGCTTCATCATTTGTAAAAAAGCCGTCCCTCATTTTTAAATTCACCCGCACACTTGCGCCAATAATCTTAGTGGCATCTGCGGCTTCTTTATAGCGGGTTTCTACAGTACCCCTCGTGCCCAATTCACCTTCGGTGAGATCCACAATGCCAACCACTTTACCTCTCCGAATCTCTTTGATCAATACACCTGAACAACCAAGCTCTACGTCATCGGGATGCACTCCAATAGCCAATACATCCAATTTCATTCTTCTGAAAAATTATAGGGCGCAAGATAATCCTTATCAATGAAGTGAAAACCCTAAAACGGTTGAAAGGACATCACAGGTATAGCTACAAGCGACAATTCACTAATAGAAGCAGCAATATCCAAGTGAACAAAGAGCTTATAAAGCGCTCGTATTGAAACATTCTGCACAAATTTCCAGCTTAGTTCCTGATCCCAGGTTTGTAAGGATTGTCATACCAAACACCATCTATTTCCTTTACAATAGATTCGATTTGGCGGTCTGTAGCATCGTGTGCAAAATCATAATCCTGTTTTAAGCTACTGCCGAAGAAGAATGCGATGGTTTGATAAAAACGGGCATTGATCCCACCACGATACTCTTTGATGATCTCATAACAGTTATTACCGGTTTGCCGGTTAATCAATTTCATTAAAACACGGCCCTGGTAAACGGAAAGGTTAGAAAGCGGGTCTGCAAATTTCTCCTTTAGCTCTTTTTCCCTGGATTTGATATACTTTTTACGGTCTGCTTTGTTAGCTACCAGCTGCAGATGGCGGTTTACATCGTTCAGGGTTGCACCGGCTGTTCTGGCATAGGGGTAAGTGACATAAACGGCATTGCGGAGGCGATTGTAATTCTGAATATATTTCGCCAGTTTATCACGGGAGAGGTTGGATACATACACCATCTCAAGTTCCCTATATGGCATCGATTCACCATTGTAAATAATAGCAGACACAATTATGGTATCATTAGGCCCCCACTTGGTAGTATCCACCTGGGCAGAGACTTCCGCCGGTGCAAAACACACGAATAACAGTAAGGTAACCAGGAACCGCATTGTTGTAAAATACAAAGGAAAAACCTCTATGCAAAGAGACAAGTTTCGGGGCTGATATGCTGTAGGAGAGGTTCTAAATTTTCTTTAAAGATCTATTCGTCTGTATTCGTCGGGCCATGCTTATAAGAAAACCAATAACCATAATGATAGTGCCCAACCACAAAACATTGATGAAAGGGAATTTGTATGCCTTTAGTGTCACGTATTGCATAATGCTGGCAGTTTCTTTAACGCCTAACTCCGCAGTGCTTCCGCTTACTTTTTGAAGCTGAAACACCAGGCTCTCTGCTGTTACCGTATCCGGGGAAGAAAACAGGTTGCCTCCTTTATTGATCAATAACGGCTCGGCGTTGTAGGTAGCACCTGTTTTAGTGTAGACTTTAAGTGAAGCCACCGAGGCGCTGTCTGTAGGAGCAAACCCAGGTTGCGGAATATTGTTCCGCGAGGTCAGGTCTTCCATCACTACAAAGCCTTTGGAGTAAAAAACGGTATCTCCAACGGATAGCGTAGTCGGTTGAAAGGAAGAAGTATCTTTTTTGTTCTTATCGGGGTCGGGCAGGGAGGTGATGTACGTGAAAACATCGTGGTTCCAATAATGCCTTGCATCAGGATTGGCCATTAAGCCCTCGTTGCCTTTGTAGTTGACAAAGGCATTCGGTGTGAGAGTAAACTTCTCTTTACCGTCTTTACTTTCAAAATTTATAAGGTAAAACCAAAGTTCTTTTTTGGGGTGGGTAGAATCTTTTTCATAAGTAACCCAGTATTTGCCCATATCCGTGCGCATGCCTTTCACCAGCGTGAGGTTCTCGCCACTGTTTTCCTTGCTACCCTCACCGAAGTTGATGAAAATGCCCGTTGTATTATGAGACAAAGTTTCTTTTTTCGATGAGGAGATCAGGATGCCCAGCAACATCAAACCAAAACCAACGTGTGCAATAGCCCCACCGGAGCGTTGAATGCTACCTTTCATGCCCAACCAGATGTAGGTGCCATTACTGATCACAGAATACGTGCTGGCCACTATCGCCAGCCAAATGGCGGCGAGGTAGCCAATTCCATTTTCCCTATAATTTACATCTCCAAAACCCAAGATCAGCCCGCTAATGACCAGCGCCGCAACAGCAGGCAAGATCATCTTCCGTAGGAACGGCTTGCCCGTGCTCTTATATTTTAGGTACATGGCAAAGCCGCTGAGAAAGCCGATCACCACTGCTACAAAAACCTGTATTCGGTTATAAGCGAAAGCAGCATCTTCACCCATAGCCAGAGGGTTCATTAACTTTTCCCTGCCTGTGAAATAGGCGGCAAGTTTGTTGAAAACAGGAATAGAGGTCATGATGCTGATGGACAAAGCAGAAAGAAAAAGCACCAGTGCACCAATAAACATCCAGAACTCGCGGCTAGAAGTTTCTTCTTCTTTTGCAAGAGCAGGGATTTTCTTATACCGGCGAAAGAATAACGCAAGTGAGGGAACAATGAAAGCAAACAGAAAGACTCTCAGGTGTGTGGTTGTGATGCCCTCCCCTGTAAATGCGTGTACTGATGTATCCTGCAGGTCGCCACTGCGGGTGAGGTAGGTAGAATACAAGACAAACAGAAAACTGAGGATGAGGAATAAATGCGAAGCACGTAAGCCATGGCCTGAATGCCGAAAAATAAGAACGCAATGGATACCCGCCACAAGCACCAGCCAGGGTACCAGCGAGGCGTTCTCTACCGGGTCCCAGGCCCAATAGCCTCCAAACGTAAGCGACTCGTAAGCCCATGCAGCACCCATCATCACACCTAACCCCAAGGCAGCAGCGGAAAATAGCGACCAGGGCAGCGCGGGTCTTGTCCACTCGCCAAACTTCCTGGTCCATAAGCCACCGACTGCAAAGGCAAATGGAACAAGCGTAGAAGCAAAGCCAAGGAATAAAACCGGTGGATGAATCACCATCCAGTAATTCTGCAGCAATGGGTTGAGGTCATTTCCATCCTTAACCATGCTAAGGTAGTCAGGCCGGGAGAAGATAGGTGCAGCCACTTCGTTACGTAATAAAACAAATGGATTTGATCCTATTTTCCA
>DASQNW010000057.1:0-13980 GCA_035644775.1 Chitinophagaceae bacterium
TTCAATGTGGTATTGAAAGCTGCTGGTGCTAACAAACTGAACGTAGTTAAGATCGTGAAAGATTTAACTGGTCTCGGTTTGAAAGAGGCTAAAGACCTCGTAGATGGCGCTCCAAAACCAATCAAAGAAGGTGTGGACAAAGGAACTGCAGACGAGTTAGCTGCTAAGCTAAAAGAAGCTGGTGCAGAAGTAGAAATTGCATAATCGACTCACTACTATTTTTCAAGCCCCCTCTTCGGGGGCTTTGTTATTTCATAACTCCAGATAAGGAGAGATTTTCTTTACCGTTGCCGCGTCAATAGCGACTATACGTTCAAGATCTTCTAATCTGTTGAAATTACCATGCTGTGAGCGGTATTCTACAATAGCGCTGGCGACCTGCCATTTAATGTAGGGATGGGCTTTTAGTTGATCTTTTGTTGCGGTATTCACATTTATCTTCTTCACAGTGCCTCCAATCTGCAGGTAAGGTTTTATCTTCTGAAAAGTTGAATCTGGTAAGCCATACACCTCGCCTAGTTGCTCAACCGCGTGAAAGCCTCCGAGGCTATTTCTGAATTTTACAATACGCATAGCCAGTTTGCTTCCTATCCCTGGTAGCTGGATAAATTCTGCCGTGTCAGCTACGTTTATATTGATGGTATTTGGTCTGCGGGGAATATACTGGTCCCTTTTTTCAAAAGAAGGCTTTGAACCGGCAACATCGTCAGGTGCAATGTAGATGTAGTCTTTTACGCGATCATAAAAGCCTGCGGGCATGCCCCAAATCTTCTTGATGTCTTCAGGTTTCCTGAACTTGCCACCTTTGCTCCTGTATTTTTCAATAGTTCTGCTGGTTTTTTCACGCAAGCCGAGTCGTTGCCAACCCTCAACAGATAAGGTATTTGGATCGAAGCGAAACAGTTCTCCAGCGGTTAAAACGTGATTGGGCGTATGCTCGGTCTCCCCCTGAAAATTCTGTGCGTCAGTAGAAGAGTAGGACGGACTCTTTGATTTGAGGCTGTCGATGGAGGCGACAAGGTCAGGTATTTCAGTAATAGCAACAGGCGCCCCGCGTTTGATCGTGAAAAATGGAACTAAATAGATCAAAACAGCAAGTCCCAAAATGCAAAGAATCCCCGTTCTTGCCTTTTTAGAAAAAGCCAGGTAATCAGTCGCGAATCTTTGCCAATTTCTGTTCATATAAGTATACTTCCTAAAATAAACCAAAAGTTGAAGGTTTGGCACTGCAGAGGTGGTAAAAAATCTTGGTGGTGTATCTTAAATGATTAATTTTGCCCTCCTTTAGTTTTGGCCAAAAACATTTTGACTCTACAAATCATGATTTAATCGGTTGATTATCATCAGCTTTTATGAAGTTCTTCTTGAAGTTCTATAGGAGCCCGGTGGAGATTTGTATTGTCAATAACTAAAAAAAACCGGTTTTTATACATATGTCTTCTACAACTTTGAATCAAAGGGTCAATTTCGGGAAAATTGGAAATATAGCTGATACTCCTGATTTGCTTGCCGTTCAGATTCAGTCCTTCAAGGAGTTTTTCCAGCTGGAAACCACTCCTGATAAAAGAAATATTGAAGGTTTGTTTCGTGTTTTCAAGGAGAATTTTCCTATTACTGATACACGCAACATCTTCGTTTTGGAATTTCTGGATTACTTCATTGATCCTCCCCGCTACACCATAGAAGAATGTATGGAGCGTGGCTTAACGTATGCTGTTCCTCTAAAAGCTAAGCTTCGCCTAAGCTGTAATGATGAAGAACACATCGACTTTCAAACCATAGTGCAGGATGTGTTTTTAGGAAACATACCGTACATGACACCTCGTGGCACATTCGTTATCAATGGTGCAGAACGCGTGGTAGTATCTCAGTTACACCGTTCACCTGGTGTATTTTTTGGCCAATCTATTCATCCGAATGGAACCAAGATTTACTCTGCCCGTGTTATTCCTTTCAAAGGTGCATGGATGGAGTTTGCTACAGATATCAACAACGTGATGTATGCATACATCGATCGCAAAAAGAAATTCCCTGTTACAACCTTGCTTCGTTCTATCGGTTACGAAACAGACAAAGACATCCTAGAACTGTTTGGTATGGCAGATGAAGTGAAAGGTGATAAAAAATCATTGCAGAAATACGTCGGTCGCCGCCTTGCTGCCCGTGTATTAAGAAGTTGGGTGGAAGATTTCGTGGATGAAGATACTGGCGAAGTGGTGTCGATCGAACGTAATGAAGTAATCCTTGAGCGTGATTCTGTGCTGGACGAGGAAGCTATAGATACGATCTCCGAAATGGACATTAAGTCGGTGTTCGTTCAGAAAGAAGATGTAGGTGGTGATTACGCCATTATTTATAACACGCTGAATAAGGATACATCTAACTCTGAGCTTGAAGCGGTGCAGGTGATTTATCGCCAACTACGTGGTGCAGATGCTCCGGATAACGAAACTGCAAGAGGTATCATCGACAAGTTGTTCTTCTCTGACAAACGTTATGACCTTGGCGAAGTAGGCCGATACAAGATTAATCGTAAGCTTGGATTGAACGCATCGATTGATCAGAAGACGCTTACCAAAGAAGACATCATCCTGATCATCAAATATCTTGTTCGCTTAACAAACGGAAAGGCAGAAATCGATGACATCGATCACTTGTCCAACCGTCGGGTGCGGACTGTAGGCGAGCAATTGTACGCTCAATTTGGAGTAGGTCTGGCCCGTATGGCCCGTACTATTCGTGAGCGGATGAACGTTCGTGATAATGAAGTATTTACTCCGGTAGATCTGATCAATGCAAGAACGCTGTCTTCCGTTATCAATTCATTCTTCGGAACTTCTCAATTGTCTCAGTTCCTCGATCAAACCAACCCTCTTTCTGAGATCACGCACAAGCGTCGTATCTCTGCTCTCGGACCAGGTGGTTTGAGCCGCGAAAGAGCCGGCTTTGAGGTTCGTGACGTGCACTACAGCCACTACGGACGTTTGTGCACCATCGAAACACCCGAAGGTCCAAATATTGGTTTGATTTCTACGCTTTGCGTACACGCCAAGATCAATGAAATGGGTTTTATTGAAACGCCATACCGCAGGGTAAAAGACGGAAGAGTAGATACAAAACAGCTGACATTCCTGAGCGCGGAAGAGGAAGATATAGCCAAAATTGCACAGGCCAATGTGGCCGTGAACGAAAAAGGCGAGTTCGTTGAGGAAAGAATCGTATCGCGCCAAACTGGCGACTTCCCGATCCTCGAGAAAGGCGAAGTTGAATTTATGGATGTGGCTCCTAACCAAATTGTAGGTTTAAGTGCTTCACTGATTCCATTCCTTGAACATGATGATGCCAACCGTGCGCTGATGGGTTCGAACATGCAGCGCCAGGCAGTGCCACTATTACGACCCGACGTACCCATCGTAGGTACAGGGTTGGAAGGCAAAGCAGCACGTGACGCAAGAATTCAAATTCACTCTGAAGGTGATGGTGTTGTTGAATTTGTCGATGCAAACGAGATTCATGTTCGCTACAATAGAAACGACGATCAACGCCTGGTTTCATTTGAAGATGATTTAAGAGTATACCGCCTCACCAAGTTTATTAAAACAAACCAGGAGACGTCGATCAACTTAAAGCCCGCTGTAAAGAAGGGACAAAGAGTGAAAGAAGGCGATTTCCTTACTGAAGGATATGCTACCAAAGACGGTGAGCTGGCTTTGGGTAAAAACCTGAAAGTGGCTTTCATGCCTTGGAAGGGATACAACTTTGAAGATGCTATCGTAATCTCTGAAAGAGTTGTAAAGGAAGACCTCTTCACTTCTGTACACATCTCAGAATACGAACTGGAGGTTAGAGATACAAAGCTTGGCGAAGAAGAACTGACTCCTGATATTCCCAACGTATCTGAAGAAGCAACGAGAGATCTCGACGAAAACGGCATCATTAGAATTGGTGCACAGATAAAAGAAGGCGATATCCTGATAGGCAAAATCACGCCGAAGGGAGAATCAGATCCTACTCCGGAAGAAAAGCTTTTACGTGCCATCTTTGGTGACAAAGCGGGGGATGCAAAGGATGCATCTTTGAAAGCACCTAATGGTGTAGAAGGTGTGGTGATCAGCAAAAAACTGTTCCAACGTGCAAAGAAAGATAAAAACGCCAAAGTAAGAGAAAAGGCAGCTTTGGAAAAACTCGAGAAGATCCACGAGAAGAACGTCTCTGACCTAATGGAAGTATTGCTCGACAAGTTGCAGACATTGCTCAAGGAAAGATCCTCTGCAGGTGTTGGTAACAATTTTGGCGAGGTGTTAATCGGAAAAGGAGCAAAATTCACACAGAAGAATTTATCGCAGATAGACTATCAAAATGTAAATCCGCTTGGCTGGACAGGTGATGCAAAAATTGATGATCAAATTAATATTCTCCTTCACAATTACAACATCAAGTACAACGAAGAGCTAGGCCGGTATAAAAGAGAAAAATTCAACATCTCTATCGGTGATGAGCTGCCAGCTGGCGTGCTGAAGCTTGCAAAAGTTTACATTGCTGTTAAACGTAAGCTGAAAGTTGGAGACAAGATGGCCGGGCGTCATGGAAATAAAGGTATCGTGGCTAAGATTGTTCGTGCAGAAGACATGCCTTTCCTCGAAGACGGAACGCCTGTTGATATTGTATTAAACCCATTAGGGGTGCCTTCGCGGATGAATCTTGGACAGATTTACGAAACTGTACTGGGGTGGACAGGGGAGAAGCTCGGAGTCAAATTCGCTACACCCATCTTTGACGGTGCAAGCACAGAAGAAATCGCAAAGTTCTGCGAAGATGCAGGTATACCGATGTTTGGCCACACCTACCTATACGACGGTGAGACTGGAGAACGCTTTCACCAGAAAGCAACTGTGGGTGTAATTTATATGATCAAGCTGCACCACATGGTTGATGATAAGATGCACGCTCGTTCTATCGGGCCTTATAGCCTTATCACACAGCAGCCGTTGGGCGGTAAAGCACAATTTGGTGGCCAGCGTTTTGGTGAAATGGAAGTGTGGGCTTTGGAAGCATATGGCGCATCAAACATCCTCCAGGAACTCCTCACTATTAAGTCAGATGATATCATTGGCCGTGCAAAAACGTACGAAGCCATTGTAAAAGGTGAGAACATTCCGAGGGCGGGCATACCTGAGTCCTTCAACGTGTTGGTGCATGAATTGAGAGGTTTAGGTCTTGATCTTAAGTTTGAATAAGTGAAGGTTTTCACGACAATATAAAGCCGCTTTTTAGCGGCTTTTTTCATGCCTTGTGCGAACGATTTATTGATGACGATTTGAGCAGGAATTAACAATAAAAAACTCCTGCAAACGTTTGCAGAAGCGGAAAAGCTTTGTATCTTGTTGTCTCCGCATTGCTTCCCATCTGAATAAATCCGTATCGAAATTCTTCTACTATTAATAAACCGGTTATGCAAAGCAAGTATCCTCGTAAAAAATCACCGACTTTAGTCGAAAAGCCAAAACAGATTATCGATTCAAATGCTTCATCTTCGGATGAGAAGGACCCACAGAATTTTAATGAAGGTGTGAAGTTGAACCCGACGCATCCTCCATATGTAAATGGATGGAGAAAATATCACTCTGGTGGTTACCAGGGATTATAACGCTGCATCATACCTGACTTATAGAACCCCGAGATTTCGGGGTTCTTTGTTTATTACTTGTCCTCTACTAATATTTACCCTTATTCTGAAAGCACAATGTGCTAATTTGTGCCGCTTTCAAAAATGACCGCAACCAAAACATATATAGGTGTCGAAATTGGTGGAACGAAGCTGCAGTTGGTAAGGGGCCGCGGTACTGAAATTGAGGAAGAACTTAGGTATAATATAGACGCTTCACAGGGTGCGGGTGTGATCAGGCAGTGTATTTTAGAAGGTATAAGCAAGCTCAAAGAGGAGCACAAAACCGCTGCTATTGGTGTGGGGTTTGGCGGTCCGGTAGACTGGCGAACGGGAACGGTGCAGGTGTCTCACCAGGTAGCAGGGTGGGACAATTTCCCTCTAAAGCAATGGTTGGAAAACGAAGCGCAGCTGCCAGTGGTAGTTGATAATGATGCGAATACTGCTGCCTTTGCAGAAAGCTTATTTGGCGCAGGCAAGGAGCACAGGCTGGTCTTTTATGCCACGTTGGGAAGTGGTGTTGGAGGAGGCTATGTCATCGATAAGAAGATATATCATGGTGCTGTTCCGGGTGAAGTGGAGATTGGACACGTAAGGCTCGACAAATCGGGAAGAACTGTCGAAAGCACCTGTTCGGGATGGGCTGTGAATGAAAAGATCAGGAAGCTTATTCAGAAAAATGACCACTGCTTGCTTGCTGCACTTTCCAAACAGCATACCGGTGCAGAAGCTCTTCTTCTTAAGCCAGCGCTTGAACAGGGTGACCTTATGTCTAAAGAAATTCTTGGGGCGGTGGCAGACGACCTTGCATTTGCCTTCTCTCACATTGTGCATCTTTTTCACCCAGAAGTCTTGGTGATTGGCGGCGGATTATCTTTACTCGGCAACTATTTATTAGATGGTATTAAGCAACAACTCCCATCTTATCTGATGAAAGCATTTCATCCGGGACCCATAATTTCAGTTGCCTCACTTAATGAAGGTGTGGTGCCGATAGGTGCCTTGGCGCTGGCGAAACAGTTGTTTGATTCCAAAAAATAATTTCAAAAAGCAATATGAAAGAATACATAGAGCAATACGTCAAAGAGCAGAGATCGGCCTTAGAATCAATACCTGCTGAACAGGTGGCTCAGATCATTGAACTCTTTAAAACTGCTTTGGCTGATGATCGCCAAATTTTTGTTTTTGGCAACGGAGGAAGTGCGTCTAATGCGTCTCACTTTATCACTGATCTGGGTAAGAGCTCTTCTGATAAGATGTACAAAAGATTTCGTTGTCTTTCATTGAACGACAATGTGAGCTGGATGACTGCCATCGGCAATGACTATTCATATGAAGATGTTTTTTTAAGGCAGCTAGAGAACTATGCTCGTCCTGGTGATCTCGTAATGACCATGAGCGTGAGCGGAAGTTCACCGAACCTTGTAAAGGCTTTTGAATGGTGTCGGCACAATCAGGTGCAGACGATTGCACTGGTTGGCGGCAAACGTGGAAAGCTCGCTGAACTGGCAGATCATCTGGTGGTGGTAGACTCCACACACTATGGTCGCGTCGAAGATTGTCACATGCACATTTGCCATATGATCTGCTATGCATTCGTAGAGATAGAAGAACTTCAAAAGGGGTGATGTGTGCGGAGCCGGACTATAGTTAAGAACATTATGCCTAGTGCTTAGCGTAAAATAAGCTTCCTTGAGCACTGATCAATCCGATCTGGTAATCCATACGTTCTGTCTTTCTTAATTGGGGTACAATCAATTTTGAGCTTGTGTTTGCTGCAACCTTATTGAAATAAACTGTTTTCCTTTGCAGCAGCTTATTTCGATTGTTGTAGTAAAAAATGTCAACTGCTACCAAGTTTAATGGCGTGGAGCTGTTATTGTAAAGGGTTATTGTCTTTTCACCATCGCCTATAGATTCGCTTACTTGCACCAGTTCAGCAATGTTCGAAGAATTTCCACTGATATCATCGTTTTTGATCTGAGTATATCCTTCTTGTTTCTCCTGACCTGCTTTGAGCTTATCTGAAGCAGTAACCGCCGATGTCACGAGTATTGCTTCTTCTTTATCTCTTTTCTTTCTTTCAGATGTGCGTTCAGCCGTATGAAGTGAATCCAAGTATGCACTTATCGGGTCTACATTTATTTGTTTCCGTTGATCTTTATTAAGATTTCTGTTTGTTTGATGTTGATCGGCGCCTTGCCCCTGAACCGTTGTTTCAGAAGGGGTTACTTGATATGCGGCGGTTTTTATGATATCCTTATTCGTATGGGCAAGTGCTCTCTTCTGGAATTGTGCTGTATCGGTTCGGGCCTGAGTTAAACCGCTTCCCAACCAGTAAGCTGCTACTAAAGCAACAACCGATACAGCAACAATCATTGGTTTTTTATAGGACTTAATGTTCTTCTTTTTCTGATGATGCATCCACTCGGAATATTCTTCCTTTATATCATCAAGAGAGCGGGAATATTTTATATCGAGGTCGGGTTCAGCTTGATTACCCTGTTTAGCTTCCGCAATGCTCAAAACTTTCTTTCTCAATTCCTCAGCCTTAAGCTCCAATTTTGTTTCAGGTGAAACTTCCGCCGCTATAATCTGCATTTCCTGTTTTGGAGATTGCTTAAGACTTGTGAAGGGTAGACTAACGTAAATATGTCTTGCAGTTGGCTGATTGGAATGTTCTCCTGAATGTTTTGGAATAACAGGACCAGCAGAATGGGGCGTTTTTACCGACTGCTCCCCGACAATCAATCCTGAACTTTGTTTTTCAATAACTCCACCAACATGAGACTTTAAACAGTCGATTTCAGTTGGATAGCGCCAGCCTGCGCTCCTGCCTTCCATCCACACAAGGTCAAATGGCTTTAATGATTGTTGCACCAGTTCATCCAGTGTGAAGGGCCCCGATTGTTTGTTGTTACGCAATAATAAGTAAGTCTGGTGCATATACTTATAAAGCATTTATGCTCCAGAATCTGTGCCTCGAATTGTGAATGAACAGTTAGTTTTTATAGGTAGGTGGAGAGGAAGATAAACAGGACCCGGGAGCGCTAAACGCATTATCTGTTTGCAGACATCAAATATTCTTTTAACTGCTGATAGTCTGCTTCCATTTTTACAGCTTCTTTTTTCTTGTTAAGTAGATAAGTGATAGTACCTGGTATTTCGATTTGTTGATTAGTTATCTTTTCAACGGCCTCGGGGAACTTCACAGGATGTGCGGTTTCAAGCACAATCCCTTTGTTTCCACTGTTGTTCAGCAAATAGCTTTCTAAGGCACAATAGCCAACAGCAGCATGCGGGTCGAGCATGTATCCGTGCTTTTCAAAAACATTCTTTATGGTATCTACGGTATCAACATCGGAAATGCTGTAGCTGCTTAGTTTATTCTTTAATGTTGGAAGCTGCTGGTTGAAGATCTCCAGTATACGAACGAAGTTGCTGGGATTGCCTACATCCATCGCATTCGAAAGCGTCGGCACAGCGTCTCTTGTTTGAAGTTCTCCTTTTTGCAAAAATCTTGGTATAATATCGTTGGCATTGCAAGCAGCAATAAAATGTTGTACCGGCAGGCCAGACTGGTGAGCCAATATACCTGCACAAATGTTTCCAAAATTTCCACTCGGTACACTGACTACCGGAGGACTGTTCTTTTCCTGCCACTGCTGACAAGCGAAAAAATAATAAAACTGTTGTGGCAACCAGCGGGCTACATTGATGGAGTTTGCAGAAGTTAAGAACACTGCGTCTGCAAGTTCTTTGTCTGCAAATGCCTGCTTCACCATGTGCTGGCAATCATCAAACCGGCCGTTTATTTCTAATGCCCTGATGTTTTTCCCCAGCGTTGTCAATTGCAATTCCTGCACGCTGCTTACCTTCCCCGAAGGATAAAGAATGACTACATTTACGCCTTCTATTCCATAAAATCCATTGGCTACTGCACCACCTGTGTCGCCTGAAGTGGCAACAAGAACTGTAATTGCTTTATCTGATTTTTCAACAAAGTAACCGAGGCAACGACTCATGAATCGTGCACCTACGTCCTTGAAAGCGAGTGTTGGTCCATGAAATAGCTCCAATGCATAGATACTGTCGGTAATTTTCTGCAGGGGAAATTCGAAGTTGATCGTCTGGGAGATAATGTTTTCTAATTCAGCACCAGGTATGGTTTCACCTACGTAAGGCTCAATTACCGTATAAGCAATTTCTTCACGGGATTTGTTTTCAATATCATCAAAAAAGTGCTGCGGCAGAACCGGAATGCGTTCCGGAAAATACAATCCCCTATCAGGTGCCTGGCCCTGTATAGTAGCTTCTTTAAAACTAACTTTCGGAGACCGTTTGTTCAAACTGTAATAGTGCATAGGGATACTGTTTGCAAAATTCGACAACAATAAAGATTAATCTATGGTATCACCGTGACTCCTTGTTGGTTGATATTGGTGACATAGGTGTGGTATTGAATACCAATGCGTTCATAAACTTCTTTCATAATTGCTTCTACGGAAACTGCAATGCTTTTGTCCTTGCTCAACATGAAAATGGATGGTCCGGAGCCTGATATTCCTCCCCCTAAGGCACCAGCCTCTTTCGATCTTTTTTTTACTTCATCAAACCCAGGGATTAAAATACTTCTCACTGGCTCAATGATAACATCTTCGAGAGAACGGCCAATCAGCTCCAGGTCATTTTTCATGAAGCCTGCGACAAGACCGGCGATATTGCCCCATTGCTTGATAGCATCTTTCAAAAGCACCTCTTTACGTAAGATCTGCCTTGCATCAGCGGTGCGAACTTCAATCTGGGGATGAACCACAGTTACATACAACTCAGGTGCCGGAATAGAAATAATATCCAAAGGAAAGATGGAGCGTATCAATGTAATGCCGCCATAAATGCAAGGAGCAATATTGTCGGCATGTTTTACACCAGAAGCTACCTTTTCACCAAACATGGCGAAACGAACGAGGTCTTCATTAGAAAATTTTCCATTGAGCAGTAAATTAGCGGCAACCACGGCGCCTGCTGCGCTGGCTGCACTCGAACCGATGCCACTCCCCGGTTTAATTCTTTTATGAATCAACACTTCAAAGCCGGTATTCTCATCAAGTTCTTCTATCATTTCCAGCAGGGGAGCGCCAGCAGTATTTTGCGATGGATCTGACGGAAGTTCGTAGCCATCGGCACTTTTCACAAGCACCTTTTTTTCGGGAAGCAGACTAACTTCCATTACATCAAACGGTTCGTGCAAACACATGCCCAGCACATCAAAGCCGCAAACCAGGTTTGCAACAGTTGCGGGCGCTTGTATTTTGATGATTTTCATGATGCTTTTTTAGATGCGTGCTGCCCGAATAATATCGGCAAAAACACCCGAAGCAGTAACTTCTGCACCTGCGCCAGCACCTTTCACAACCATAGGTTGGTCTACATACCGGTTGGTGTAGAAAAGTACAATATTGTCTTTGCCGTACAAATGAAAAAAGTCGTGGTCTGGGTCAATGTGCTGCAACCCCACGGAAGCTTTTCCATCGTTGTATTGTGCTACAAACTTTAATTTTTTACCTTCTCTTTGTGCTGCTTTAAAAATAGTTTTGAAGTGTTCTTCCTGCTCCTCCATTGACCTATAGAAGTCATCCACACTTCCCTGCATACAGGATTCAGGCATGAAGCTGTTGTTGGTAATGTCTTCCATTTCAATCTTAGCCCCAGCTTCCCGGGCAAGTATCATAATCTTTCGCATCACGTCTTTCCCGCTTAAGTCCAGCCGTGGATCTGGTTCTGTATAACCTTCATCCTGCGCCTGTTTTACCACCTGGGCAAAGCTTCGCTCTGCATTGTAGTTATTGAAAACAAAATTGAGTGTGCCACTTAATACTCCCTGTATCTTTTGTATTTCGTCACCGCTTCTCAATAGATCATTCAGCGTGCCAATGATGGGCAGGCTCGCTCCAACATTGGTTTCGAAATGAAATGCAGAATTATGTTCGCGGGAAAGATCTTTCAGTTTTTTATAAGTTTCGTAGGGTGAAGAGCAGGCAATTTTATTACAAGCTACAACAGATATGCTCTTTTCAAATAAGCGGTCGTACACACCTGCTACACCCTCATTTGCAGTAACATCTACAAAGACAGCATTGCGCAGGTTTTTAGACAGAATGGTAGATACAAAATCCTGCAGGTTCATGTTCTCACCGACAGCCAATCGCTCTTTCCATCCTGAAAGCCTGATGCCATCATCAGCAAACAACATTTTTTTGCTGTTGGCGATGCCTACAACGTTGATCTGTAGCCGCAAATGATTAGCAAGGTATTGCTGTTGCTGTAATAACTGGCTCAATAATTTGCTACCTACATTTCCTGTACCCGCAATAAAAAGATTCACCTGCTTGTATGTAGTTTCAAAAAATTCTTCGTGCAGCACATTGATCGATTTCTTCACATCTTCGCTTGCAACAACTGCTGAAATGTTTCTCTCGGATGAGCCCTGTGCTATTGCACGTACATTGACCCCATTTCTGCCAAGAGCGCCAAACATTTTTCCACTTGTGCCCGGATGACTTCTCATATTATCTCCAACAAGCGCCACGATAGCAACATTGTTTTCAACAACCAATGGGTTCACTTTGCCAGTTTCAATTTCATAATCAAATGCCTCGTCAACTACCTGTTTTGCTTTATCGGCATAATTCTCATTCACCCCTACGCATATAGAGTGCTCTGAGGAGGCCTGGGTGATAAGAATAACATTGATTGCGTGATTTGCCAGCGCTTCAAACAATCGCCGTGAAAAGCCTGGAATACCAACCATGCTGCTTCCTTCAAGGCTTAGCAAGGAAATCCTGTTGATACTGGAAATACCACGAATAATGTTTCCGTTGGTTTCCGAAAAACTTTCAATGACAGTGCCGTGATCTTCTGGCGCAAAAGTATTCTTCACCCATACGGGAATGTTCTTTCTAAGTAGTGGCTGAATGGTGGGAGGGTAAATTACTTTTGCCCCAAAATGCGACAGCTCCATAGCTTCCTGGTAGGAGATGTGTGCTATTGGCTTGGCATTCGGCACTAATCGCGGGTCTGCCGTCATCATACCGGACACATCTGTCCATATCTCCACCAATTCTGCGTCCAATGCAGCACCATAAATGGCAGCAGTGAAATCTGAACCGCCACGGCCTAAAGTGGTAGCAAAACCCTCAACATCGCACGAGATGAAGCCAGGGGCAATGAACAAACTTTCAGTTGTTGAAGTGAAGTATTGTTGAATGTTGTGGTTAGTGAGGTCAAATTCTACATTGGCCTTGGTAAAGCTCGAATCTGTGATGATCAGATCTCTTGAATCAACCCATTGGTTTCTTATATCAATGCAGTTGAGATACGCTGAGATTATTTGCGATGAAAGTAATTCTCCATAACTCACAATCTTGTCCTTCGTTCGAGGCGAGAGCTCCTGCAGCAGGAAGACTCCGTTGCACACATCTTCAATTTCGTTGCATTGCTGCATCACCTGGCTTAGTATACTGCTTTGGTTTGTTACGGGCAATAGACCCTTTACAGCAGCGAGGTGACGTTGAGTGATATCCTGAAGCAATTGTTTATATTCCTGGTCGCCCTTTGCTGCCAGGCTGCCGCTCTGCAGCAGCAAATCCGTAACGCCGCCGAAGGCAGAAACCACAACCAGCGTAGTACGGGCCTCAACGGCTTTCTTAACAATGGCTGCTACTTTAGTGATGTTTTCTGCATTAGCTACAGAACTACCTCCAAACTTCAAAATTTGCATAGACCTTCTTTTTTTCTTCAACCCTTGAATTGAAGAGAACTCTTAAAAACTGGTGATTTTTTGTTAAGCTGTAGAAGCCCAGGTGGCATATAGTTACATACAACCCTTACGGGTTGTAGTTGTTGTAGTCATATTAGAAGCCAAAGCTGGCGAAGCTAACATTGTTAAGAGTAATATTTGAACACAAGAGGCTGCCAAGGCGAGTTGTATTGAGCCGGCAAGATAGATATTATTCAATAATGCAACAAAGGAAATGAAAAACATTTTATAGTCATCCTCTATTGCAGTAATTTTCAACCGACAATTTGCTTGCTGCCATCTAATATTTCATAGCATTAAATCAACAGTTTTTAATGGACCACCAGTCATCCCGAGGGTTGCAGCAGTTTAAGAGTAACGTGGGTTTGAAGTTTCAGTTGTATAACAGCCTATTTACGTCACTTCCGTTTCACCGAATTGAAAAAACGGGCATTCTTCTCTCTCTGTTATTAAGCCATTGCGAAGAAGGCTATAAAAAGAAAAAAAGTCCATCCGA
>DASQNW010000058.1:0-4466 GCA_035644775.1 Chitinophagaceae bacterium
TCATGTAGATTAATTACGTTTTTTGACATCGCAAAGATTACTTTACCATCTGGCAAAATCCCGACGCCGTTTCTAATGTTCAGATTTGTTGAACTTTGTTTGAAGGCAGGATGAATTTGACCGTCAATTACTAACATTGGACCGGATTGAGTTGCATACTTCACATTACCTTGATCAGAAAAGCTTGTCGTTTTACAAATAAAAGGCTGATTTGTAACATCGATATAGAAAACACCATTTGGCTTCAAATAGAAATTGCCGTTTCCAGAAGATGTATCCAATGGGATTATAAGTCTTTGATTTTCGATAAAAAGCCCTTGAGGTGAATTGTCAGGTTTGTACATACCTGCATTCATAGCGAAGACCAGTCTCTTATGGTTCTTTCTGAGCCATTCGCTGAGATTCTTTATACTTCTAAATGTTTCCTGCTGCTCATTTTTCCAGTACAGCCGCACGTCTTGCTGTCTTGGATCAACCACATAATTTAAAAACGATTCTTCAATGCTTTTTTGCGTTTGCGAAAGAAAAAAAACAGCTATTAATAGAAACAAAAGAGTTGTCACAAATATGAACTTTATCTTTTGCTTCCCGAACATATCAGTTTTTACCGAACGGTGAAAGGTTATTTAGAACAATAACGGTGCAAGCTCTGCGTTCTATATTTAGTGATCTGATTCTACCCACTTCTTCTTAATCAACGAAAATGAAAACTTTACTACTAACACTATCATTGGGAATGATCTTGTCAGCGGGTTCCTGCACCACAATGAAAAAAGATTGCCAAGGCGTAAGGCATACTAAGCTCAAGAACGGTATTTACATCTAATTCCTGCCTTCATCTGAACTTAAAATCTGGTCTGCCGCTGGAAGGGTGTTGTTCCATTTTTTCTCCTCCTGAATGGTATGGCAAAGATCAATTTTCACCTTGTACTTGTTTTTTAAGTGCCTGGCTAATGCATCGGCAGCATACACGCTTCGGTGTTGCCCACCGGTACATCCGAAGTTCACAGCAAGACTAATAAAGCCGCGACGGATGTACTCTTCTACACTTATGTCAACAATATCAAAAACGCTGTTGAGAAAGTCCTGCATGCGTGTTTGCCGTTCCAGGTATTCCATCACAGGCTTGTCCCGCCCGTGAATGGTTTTGTATTGATCATGCCGGCCAGGGTTGTCAATACCCCTGCAATCGAAAACAAATCCTCCGCCATTGCCCGCACTATCCAGCGGAATTCCTTTCTTGTAGGAAAAGCTGCAAATTTTTACCACCAGCGGAGTGGCTTCGTCTGCTTCTATTGGCGTAAACTTTTGGATAATCTCATCATCGACGCAGATCTCTAAAACTTTCCTGAACTGAGGCAGTGAAATACCGATGCTCTGATCATCAATAAACGAACGAAGATTCTTTAACGCCTGTGGAATGCTTGTAAGGAAATGGGCTTTTCGTTCAAACATACCTCTGAAGCCATAAGCGCCAAGCACTTGCAGAAGCCGTATTAATACAAACCCATTGTATTGGCTTTTAAAGATTGCCCTATCAATTTCGTGTCCGGTAATTTCTTCGAAAGCATCCATGTAATCATCCACCAGCGACATCTTCCAATTGTCAGGCAAGTTGGCTTTGGCCTGCCATATAAGGCTGGCTACATCATATTGAGGTGCACCCTTCATACCGCCCTGGAAGTCGATGAAGTAGACCTCACCATCAAGCACCTGTATGTTTCTGCTCTGAAAATCACGGAACATGAAATACTTATGTTCCGTATGCGTGAGATAGCTACTTAGCGCCTCGAAATCATCAATCAGCTTTTGTTTGTCATAAGGCTTTTGCAGCGCATCAAGAAAATAGTACTTGAAGTAAAGCAGATCCGCCATGATGGCTTGCTTGCCGAACTCCTCGTTGGTAAGGCAGCGCTCATAGTCAATCACCTGGTCGCCCAGCACCTGCAAACGTGCAAGCTGCTTCAGGCTCTTTTTAAATAGCGCATAGCACTCATTCGTGTAGCCATTTGCTTCAAGCAAATTAAGTAGCGATGTGTCGCCGAGGTCTTCCTGCAAGTAAATCGTGTGATCTTCATTAACGGCCAGAATTCTAGGTACTGGTAAATTCTTCTTACCTAACTGTTCTGCAAAATACACGAAGGTTTCATTCTCCCTGATGTGAGCACCACATGTAGCAATCACCGTTTTCTGATCAGGGGCATTTAGTCGGAAATACCGTCTGTCGCTTCCGGACTGCGGCAAAACATCAACGCTTGCGGGTGCATTGCCGCTCCAACTCCTGTACACTTCCGTTATCGCATCTATCATCTCCTGCATGTGACAAATGTAAGTATTGCACTCAATTTTGATGACTGCAAACAGCCGCGGAAAATAAAATCTCTGAAGAGCAAGGGGGAACCCTTAGATGTTATGCAAGCTCCTTTAGAGCTTCTTTTTTAACTCTGATCACGTTTATAGTTGGAGCCTGTGCGGTAAGATTTTTCTGAAGCCTTCTCTTTCTTGTCTTCGCCTTGCCTGCGGTTATCCTTTGGCTTATGCTCATCTGAAGTTTAGATATATAATGGAGTATGGCGAGGGTAAAGATTAAGCTAACAACGATCCCAATAAACTGAAGGTCGGAAAAGGCAGTATTCATAAAACAGTTAAGGTGCTGTAAAGATAATGTTATGCCTACAGTTTTGCAAACATGGCTCATTTAAACGCCGTTGAAAACTGCAGTACATTTGTACTTTGCTTGCTTCAATTATGATTGACACATCTTCAAAAATACGTTTAATCACTGCTGCAGCTCTGTTCGATGGACATGATGCTGCTATCAACATCATGCGAAGAATACTGCAATCTAAAGGAGCAGAAGTCATTCACTTAGGCCACAATCGATCTGTGCTGGAAATTGTCGAAGCTGCTATTGAAGAAGACGTACATGGCATTGCAGTCACATCTTACCAGGGGGGCCACCTGGAGTTTTTTAAGTACATGAAAGACTTGCTGCAGGAGAATGGCTGTGGACACATCAAGATTTTTGGTGGAGGTGGTGGTACGATACTACCCAGTGAAATAGACCAACTGCATCGCTATGGAATCAATAGAATCTATTCTCCGGACGATGGCAGGCGCCTTGGCCTGGAAGGCATGATAGAAGATCTTTTAAGTCAATGCAAAATCCAGCTGAACGGAACAGGTGAATACGAGCAACCACTCTCCCTGGATGAGGCAAAAGACATAAGAAAAATTGCACGAGCCATTACGAATGCTGAAAATGGAGTTCAGCAAAAGCAGAACGGCCACCAAGCAGCTAATCAGACTCCCGTTTTGGGAATAACTGGTACTGGTGGGGCGGGTAAATCGTCGGTTACAGATGAAGTTGTTCGAAGGTTTTTGCAGTCCAATGAGAACAAGACAGTAGCAGTAATATCTGTAGATCCATCGAAGAAGAAAACGGGTGGTGCTTTATTGGGAGATCGCATCCGAATGAATGCTATTTCATCACCACGCGCATACATGCGTTCTCTTGCTACACGCGAAACTGATAAGGCGCTGAGTGTGCACGTTCAGGATGCGATTCAAATCGCTAAAGCAGCAGGTTATGATCTGATCATTTTAGAGTCTGCAGGTGTGGGCCAGAGCGATGCATCAATTCTTGACTATTGCGACGTTAGTTTGTACGTGATGACGCCTGAATACGGTGCAGCTTCACAACTCGAGAAAATCAACATGCTTGATTTTGCTGATCTGATTGCCATCAACAAGTTCGACAAAGCAGGTGCGTTGGATGCACTGCATGATGTTCGCAAACAATACAAAAGGAGCCATCAGCTTTGGACTGCCTCAGACGGCGAGCTTCCCATTATTGGAACTACTGCCAATAAGTTCAACGATGCTGGTGTGAATCTCTTGTTCAATAAAGTGGTTGAACTGATCACCAGCAAGACAGGGGTTTCATTTCAACATGTTAACCATAACATGGAGGCAGCAGGGAAACCTCCCGAGGCATTGATTGCTCCTAAACGCGTTCGGTATCTTTCGGAAATTGCAGAAAACAACAGGCAGTACGACAGGTGGGCCAAAGAGCAGTCGGTTATTGCTTCTAAACTCTATCAGGTAGTTGGTGTTATCGAGCAATTGGGTGAAGATGCATCTGCATACACGGAAATAGATCGTCAGCGTGTTATGCTCGAAGAACAACTGCACCCAGAATGTAAAAAACTGTTGCAGCAGTGGCAATCTTTACAAGCTCAGTACAAGGCTGATTTTTTCGAATATTCTGTTAGAGGAAAAGTTATCAAACAGCCATTGACAACCACCTCTTTGAGCGGTTTGCAAATACCCAAGGTAGTGTTGCCACAGTTTAAAGACTGGGGCGATGTATTAAGATGGCAGCTGCAGGAAAATGTTCCCGGTGAGTTTCCATACACGGCAGGCGTGTTTCCATTGAAAAGATCGGAAGAAGATCCAACAAGAAT
>DASQNW010000059.1:0-2954 GCA_035644775.1 Chitinophagaceae bacterium
TGCCCGCGACATAGAATTTACGAACGCTCGTTCTGTCTTTACAAAAGAGGAAATGGAGATTCTGTATCCACAGATATCGGACTCTTCTATGCCGATTGTTCCGAAAGGCACCAGTTTCGCACCGCCATCTGTCACGCCGACAATGCCCGCAATGGCAGATTCTTTTTTTTATGATATTGATACCGTCATTCAGCCGGTGCAGGTTGCCGATCCCATTGATTTGAGAGGGAGCAATAATTGGGCTGTCAGGGGTGCAAAAACAAAGTCGGGCGCACCTATACTGTGCAACGACCCTCACCTGCGTTTAACGCTTCCGTCAATTTGGTACGAGATGCAATTGCACACACCTTCAATAAACGTTTACGGAGTAGGTTTTCCCAGTGTGCCTGGTATTGTGATCGGGTTCAATGACAGTATAGCATTTGGCTTAACTAACGCAGGCAGGGATGTTATCGATTATTACGAGATAAAGTTTAAAGATGATTCTAGGAAGCAGTATTGGTACAACGGAGCTTGGCAGGATACGCACTTCCGAATCGAGACGGTCAAAATAAGAGATAGTTCTGCCTATATAGATTCTGTGGCTTACACGGTGTTTGGCCCGGTGCTGTATGATAAAAAATATACGGGAGAGGACTCTTCTCGAACGACTGCGTTGGCTATGCGCTGGATCGCTCATGACTCGTCCAATGAGGCGCTTACGTTACACCAAATAAACCGCGCCAGAAACTACGATGATTATGCTGAAGCATTGAAAGGTTTTCAAAGTCCTGCACAAAACATTGTGTTTGCCTCAAAAGCAGGTGATATAGCAATTTGGCAGCAAGGCAAGTTTCCCGCCCGGTGGCAAAAGCAAGGCGTGTATGTGATGCCTGGCCAAAATAGTGATTTCAGCTGGCAGGGATATATACCGCAGCAGGAAAATCCGCACGTCTACAACCCCGCTGAAAATTTTGTGCAAAGTGCGAACCAGAGAGCCGTAGATTCTGCTTACCCTTATTTCATTCCGGGAGATTATCATGTGCCAAGAGGGCGGGCTGTGCACCACTTCCTTTCCCGAATGCAAAATGTCACACCAAAAGACATGATGAACCTTCAGATGAGTTCTTACAGCTCGCTAGCTAAGGACGCCGTGCCTCTGTTAATAACCAACATCTATCTTGATCGATTGAGCGACCAGGAACGACTTTATTTTGATGAATTACAAAGATGGAACTACGAGTATGATGCAGATTCAAGGGCAGCAGTCATCTTTCAGCAATGGATAGACACCTTCGAAGTGCTTATCTGGAAGGATGATTTTTCTAAACTGAAAAGGCCCTATGAGATCCCTGATGAACAGACATTAATTGAATTGCTACTGCGGGACAGTTCTTCACGTTTTGTTGACGACAGCAATACTGCTGCAATTGAAGACATTCGGCATCAGGTAACGACTGCATTTAAAGGCACCGTTTCAAAGATCTCGAAAACGGGCAATCAGCTGGTCTGGTGGAAACATCGCAACACTGCTATTCTTCACTTGCTCAGAGATGCTTTGCTTCCATTTGGCCACTCAGGTATAAATGCCGGAGGATGGAGTACAACGCCGAATGCGCTTTCTGCATTTCACGGCCCAAGCTGGCGTATGGTGGTACATTTAACTACGCCAACAGAAGCATACGGAATTTTTCCAGGAGGCCAAAGCGGTAACCCTGGTAGCCGCTTTTATGATGATAATATTGCAGGCTGGACGGTAGGCAAATACAATAACTTATGGATGATGAACAAAACAGAAAACACCAGTAAGCGCATCAAGTGGAAGCTGAGTTTTTCAAACACGTAGGATATGAAGTTTATATTAGCCACTCTGCTTACTGCACTCTTAGCTTTTCTCGCCGGACTCGTGCTCCCCTGGTGGAGCATTGCGGTTATATCATTTTTAGTTGCTGCTCTCTTGCGGCAACCATTAGGCAAAAGCTTCCTGGCTGCATTTACGGCTATATTCCTGATGTGGGGACTCCTGGCAACGTGGATTGATTTCAAGAATGAGGGCGTTCTCTCAAGTAAGATAGCGCAACTGTTCTCTTTAGGTAACTCTTTGCTGTTGATATTGATCACTGCTATTTTGGGTGCATTAGTAGCCGGATTGGCCGCTGTTTGCGGTGCTTCGTTGATAAAAAAACCAGTCGAAAGAAGGCAGTAAAAATTCATTTGCAGAAATGCAGCTATATATCTGGTTTCTATAACTTCGCAGCAACTAATTCAGAAAATTTTGTTCTATGGCATTACCTTCTTCTACAATTCAGACAACAGCTACGCCCGCTAATCAGCCGAAAGAGGCGATTGGTGGCGAAGTGGTAGCCTCTGTATTAAGCGCAGTAGTACTCTCCATATATGCAGGACAAAAAAGTCGTAAACAACTTCGCAAGCTAAAAAGAAAGATGACATGGCTGCTGATTAAAGAAAAGATGAGAAATGCTTTTGCAAAACCAGCAGATATTGACCGCAAAACACTCACAATCATTTTGCTTGGTGTGCTCGTGCTTGCGCTGGTATTCATTAGTCCTGTTGCTGCTTTGGTGCTGGCTATTCTGGGTCTCATTCTCATACTTGCGGGAGTTGTATGAGTTTAGTTGATGATTGTTGCCGTCTCTGATGCATTTTCATCAAGAGGTGCAAAGCGTTAACAACAATTCTTTTTAATCTCACCTATTTTTGCAGCTGGAAATTTTGTTCACCAGGCAAGTGTCCTTAAAATTTCACTTATGGCTGTATTGCACAATCGTGTTTCCCAAAAAGAGCTAAAGCAACGGCTGCTCGAAGAAAAAGAGCCGCGTATCACCGTTTCTTTCTACAATTACTTTCCTGTCGCTGATCCTAAGGTGTTCAGAGACGAACTGTTTCAGGGTTTATCCAACTTGAATGTTTTCGGCCGCATTTACGTCGCAAGTGAAGGGATCAATGCACAGGTA
>DASQNW010000060.1:0-6638 GCA_035644775.1 Chitinophagaceae bacterium
CTGGCCTGGTTTCATCCACTCGAGATACCAGCTACAGAAATCATCCCAAATAAGCGTATAGATGGTTTTCAAAGCTTCGCTTAATCTAAATTGCGAGTATAGGTCTTCAACTTCACTCCTCACCTTTATCAGCCTGTTTTCGAACCAGCGTACAGCAAAAGAGGGCTGAAGCTCACTGCTGTTTGGGTCTTGTTTGTCGCGCCACATGTGCACCAGCTTCAAAGCATTCCACAGCTTGTTATTGAAAAATCTTCCCTGTTCACAGCTCGACTCGTCAAACAAAAGATCATTACCGGCAGGTGCAGAAATAAGAATCCCGAACCGCACTGCATCTGCACCAAACTTTTCAATAAGCTGCAGCAGGTCTGGAGAATTACCGAGGCTCTTACTCATCTTGCGCCCCTGCCTATCGCGGACCATGCCCGTGAAATATACGTGTTTGAAGGGCTCCTGGTTCCTGTATTGCATTCCTGCCATGATCATCCTTGCTACCCAGAAAAAGATAATGTCCTGACCAGTCACCAATACAGAAGTGGGATAATAATATTTGATTTCGGGGTTATCAGGTTCGTTGATGCCGTTAAAAACCTGGATGGGCCATAACCATGATGAGAACCAGGTGTCGAGAACATCATCGTCCTGTTTCAAGGTTTTAGCAGTATCAGCAGTGGGATGCAACTGAAAGTATTTACCATACGCTTCATCTTCTGATGCGGCAACCACAAACCGACCTTCATCATCATACCAGGCTGGAATGCGCTGGCCCCACCATAGCTGGCGACTAATACACCAATCCTTTACATTCTCCAGCCAGTACTTGTACGTCGCTAAGAAACGTTCTTCTGGGTGAATCTTGACCGAGCCGTTTAACACAGCGCCCAGTGCTTTATCTGAAAGCTCTCTCATTTTCACAAACCACTGCGTAGAGATGCGGGGCTCCACAACGGCATTGGTACGCTGCGAAAATCCAAGTCGGGTGACATATTGTTCTTCTTTTATCAGCAATCCTTGATCTCTAAGTTGCTCCACAACTTTTCTTCTCGCCTCAAACCTGTCCAGACCAATAAACACTTCTGCGGCATTACTCAGAGTGCCATCTTCGTTTAGTGTGTCAATAATAGGAAGATTATGTTTCAGGCCAAGCGTATAGTCGTTGATGTCGTGTGCGGGGGTCACTTTTAAAGCACCCGTACCAAACGCCGGATCAACATAGTTGTCAAAAACTATAGGGACTCTTCTTTCCACCAATGGAACCATTACCGATTTTCCTTTCAGGTGCCGGTAGCGTTCATCACTAGGGTTTACACACACGGCCGTATCTCCCATTATTGTCTCTGGCCGCTGCGTTGCAATAACCACGTAATCATCTTCGATAGAAACAGCTCTGTTAGCAATTGCCTCAGGTGCTACTTTATATTTGATGTAGTAAAGCGTTCCCTCTACTTCTTTATATTCTACCTCCTCATCACTGAGAGCCGTCTTTGCCGCAGGATCCCAATTGATCATTCTTGCACCACGATAAATAAGACCTTTCTCATACAGATCTACAAAAACATTGATCACTGCTTTGTAGTAATGATCATCCATGGTGAATGTTGCACGGTTCCAGTCTACGCTGCAGCCTAATGCTTTTATCTGGTTGTAAATGATGCCCCCATATTTATCCTTCCACTCAAATGCATGCTTTAGAAACTCTTCACGAGACATATCCTGCTTTTTCAGGCCCTTTTCTTTCTCCAGCAACTGCACCACTTTAGCTTCTGTGGCAATAGAAGCATGATCGCTTCCAGGGACCCAACATGCGTTGAACCCACTCATCCGTGCTTTCCGAACGAGCACATCCTGCACTGTTTCATTTAGAGTATGTCCCATGTGTAAGACGCCAGTAACATTTGGCGGCGGAATCACCACCGTAAATGCTTTTCGCTTGTCAGGAGTGCTGTTGAAATAGCCTTGTGCCGTCCAATGGCTGTACCACTTCTCTTCCACTTTCGCAGGCTCAAAATTCTTTGAGAGAGTTGTCGTCATTAAAAAAAATTGGTGGGCAAATTTAGCTAATCTGCACACCAACTGATCTACTATAAGGAATTAAGATGGCTTATTCCACGTCTGAAGCCCACCGGTCTTTGAGTTCCCGGCTAATGAACACTTTTCCTTTTTGCACTTCTAGAATAGCTTCAAGAAGTTCGAGATGCGTGGAGTTTTTGGTAACGTACCCTTTAGCGCCAAGCTGTAGCATGTTTCGGGCATAGCCCGGCTGGTCATTTACAGACACGCCGATTATTTTCGTGTCGGGGGAAAGTTTTACGATTTTGCGGGTGGCTTCAAAGCCATTGACTGGCGACATGTTTATGTCCATCAGCATTACATCGGGCTTTAGCCTGGTGGCAGCGTCGATTGCTTCAGCTCCTGAGGAACATTCTCCAACGATGAGAATGTTTGTTTTTTGATCCAGAATCAACTTCCAGCTTTCTCTGACTATTTCGTGATCATCCACAATCACAACACTGATTTGTGTTTGTTCCATACAGCAGTGGTTTTATTTCTGCTGCAATTGACCGCCATTGCCAGGAGCATTATAACTGAACTGTGCAATAAAAAATTACATCAGGACAAGAATTCTTAAACAAATATATGATTAATACAAAATTGCGAGTGAGCCTTAGTTATCAAAATCCAACTGACTGTTATTTATGAAATTAACAAGAGCCGCAGCGTTCTTCAGATTTAATTTCTTCAAAATATTATAGCGATGTACCTCCACTGTCTTAACAGAAATGCTCAGGGCATCCGCAATTTCCTTTGATGAGTGGCCTTTCTTGATGTATGCAATAATCTCAATCTCGCGCTGCGACAAAGAGTTGAGGCCGGTTTGGGGATCGTCGCCACTAATCACCTGCTCGGAAAGAATATTCTTTATTTCATCGCAGATGTATTTCTTCCCGTTCTGGATTTCAAGTATTGCTTTAAACATCTCTTCTCGTGATGAGTTTTTGGTAACGTAACCCATCGCTCCTTTCTGCATCATCTTACGGGCGTAGGTGGGCTGTGTGTGCAGTGACACGCCTAATATACGGGAACCGGGAGAAAACTTCCGAATCTGCTGTGTTGCCTCTATACCGTTCATCCCCGGCAGGTTGATGTCCATAATGACGACATTAGGACGAAGTTTCTTCGCCAATTCTACGGCTTCTTCACCACTACCACTTTCTGCTATTACAGAAAAGCGCGGATCCGTGTTTAAAATAAAGCTCCAGGTCTCTCTAACTAAAGTGTGATCGTCTGCAATCAGGATTGAAATCTTGTCCATAGTCAATTAGGATTTTATTGGATTGTGTTAAGTGGAAGGTTGATTATGATTTTACAGCCTTTGCCAGGTGCACTGTCAATGATGAGATTTCCATTGGTCAGGTACACACGATTTTGAATATTTTTTAATCCTGCACCTTTCTTTACGGTTTCAGGATCAAAGCCAACTCCATCATCAGCAAGAAACAGCTCCACAGAATTGGCATTCTTTTTAATGTTCACCTGAACAGAAGTAGCCTGAGCGTATTTGATGATGTTGTTCATCGACTCCTGAATGATTCTAAAGATCATTAATTTTTGATTCTCATCTAAAACTTTTTCTATGGCAGAATTTGCATTCAGGCTTACGTGCAGCTTCCTTGTCATGTTGATATTATCTACCAGGTCGTTGATGGAGTCAATTAGCCCCAGATCACCAATACTTGGATCCATAAGCGATCGGGAGAGCTGGCGTATTTCGTTAATGACATAGATAACATTCTTCGAAGATTTTTTGATCAACTCGTCTTTCATTTCGGGAGAACTAAGCGACAGATCAAGATATAACTTGGTGGTAGTAAGCACCTGGTTCACGTTGTCGTGAAGCTCTTTGCCTATTTCCCTGCGTTCCTCTTCCTGCGTATCAATAGTGGCCCGGCTTATCAACTTTTGCTTGTCGAGTTCCTGTTGCAGCAATTCCTGCTCAAGCTTTTTCCTGTCAGTTATGTTTTGCGCAGCCCCAATCATGCGTACTGGCTTTCCTTCTTTGTTACGAATAATGATGCCTCTGTCATAGATGGATGAATAACCCCCATCGTCGCGTTTGAACATATATTCAACGTCGAATGTGTTCTCTTCCGTAGCGTGCAGTATATTATTGATTACATTTTGCACTTTGACATGGTCGTTGGGATGAATGCGCTCCATCCAGCTATAAACACTTGCTATGCTTTCTACATCCTCCATTCCATACACTTTTCTCACACCCTCTTTGCTCCTGTAGAAAATACCTGTTTCAAGGTTCCAGTCCCATACCATATCATGAGTAGCCTTCATTACGTTTTCGTAACGTTCGGTTGACATCCGAATCTGCTCTAACGATAGCTGGTTTACTATCAAAATACGTAGAAGATTTCTGAGCCGCGCCAATGTGTGATGTTCCCGAACGGATGGCTCTCGCATGGTGTCAACGAAAACTGTAATGAACCCGAGCAGTTCTTCACTTTTATGATAAAGGGGCATGGTCCAGGAAACTTTCCAATGGTAGAAGTTTGCAAGGTCCATCCCGTACTTCCAATCTTCGCCGTCTACAGCACTGGACACAAACTGCTCTTGAGTGGAGGCATTTGCAACCAACCTGTTTTTTAGCTTTTCTGTAAAATATCTTAGCTGGCGGCAATGTTCTCTTGATAGCTTCGGTGCAACAATTTGCAGCTCCTCATTAGATCCCAACAGACATATAGAGGCAAAAACTCCTGCATTCAATTGTTCGTACCCACTAGTCAAAGTTTTTAAGACAGTAGTAAAATCAATTCCCGGAATGGCACTTAGCTCAAATACGCGAAGCTCCAGTTTCTGCAGTTCCTCCTCGTACTTTCTGTCGGAGATGTCCTGTACAGCACCGATTATTCTCTCCGCTACTCCATCTCTGTCGCGCAAAATGAAACCGCGGTCATTTACATACGCGTAGGTGCCATCTGCACGCTTGTATCTGAATTCATCTTCCCAAATAGCTTTTGTTTTATCCATCAACACTGCGTTCAGTTTCGACCTCACCCGTTCCCGGTCTTCAGGATGGAATTTGTTTACGCATTCTTCTGCATCTACGTACCTGTCAGGCGGCAGCAACCAACCCATAATCTGTTGGTATTTATCCGACCAAAGCACCTTGTTCAACTTGAAATCCCAATCCCATACAATGTCTGAGGTAGCACTTACTGCAATCTGGAACCGCTCATTACTCTTCGCCAGTTCGCTTTCCTTCAGCTTCATCTCTGTAATGTCCTGCATTGCTCCTATCAGGCGCACAGGTTTATTCTCCTCGTCTCGTACAATAAAAGCTCTATCTAACACATAACTATAATTTCCATCTTTTTTTCTGAACCGGTATTCCGCCTTCCACAGGTTCTGGGTTGATTTTATAAAGTTCTTCAAAGTCGTCATCACCTGCGGACGATCATCTTCATGTATGAGTCCTTCCCACTTTTCGATACTCACCTCTTCCTTTTTCCAGCCAAAAACATTTTGTATGGATTCGCTCCACTCAAGTACATCACTAACAAGCTCCCAGTCATAGATAACGTCCGACGTTGCCCGTGTAGCAAATTGATACCGTTTGTTCACCTGCAGGAGCTGGTTCTCCTTAATCTTTCTGTCTGTAATATCATGAAGAACTCCCAGCAGCCGTATAGCTTTCTTGTCGTTATTCCTCAATATCACTCCTTTGTTCTTGACGTAGGCATAGCTCCCGTCACTCTTTTTCAAACGGAATTCATCCACCCAAACCTTTCGTGAAGAATCATCAACCACTTTTTGTATGCTTGCAAGCAGCTTTGATACATCATCCGGATGTATTTTATCCTGGAGGTCTGTAACTGCAGTGGTCTTATCAGCAGGAAGCTTCCATCCAAATTTCTTCTCATAATTTTCTGACCACAAGATTTGTTGATCAGCGAGGTTCCAGTCCCATATCACGTCTGACGTGGCTTGTGCTACATACGTAAACCGGTTATTTGACTCCTTCAGTCTTTCTTCAGCCTTCACATTTTCAGTGATGTCCTTAATTACCACAAGCCGCACCTCCATGCCCTGATACAACATTGGCTTTCGATTCGCTTCAATAATGATCTTTTCACCGTTTTTTCTGACATGGGTCCAGGTGGTTACAACCGACTTCGCCTTGCTCTTCGAAATTTTGATGGACTCCTTCACCTGATCATAGTCTTGGGGCAAGTGCAGATCAAGCAAGTTCATTTTCAGAAACTCCTGACGTGCGTAACCGTAGTGTTCTACCGCAGCATCATTTACCTCAAGAAAAGAAAGGTCGTTGGAGCTATATATCCATGCAGGCAAAGGGATGTTTTGGAACAACATCCTGTATTTTTCTTCAGCCAAAATTGTATCAGTGACATCCTCCGCAAGAACTAGACACGCATTACTTCCGGAATGTTTGAGATCTCTGCACCTTATTTTCACGTAAATGACTTCGCCACATTTCTTCTGGTGGTGCCATACTTTTCCATGAATCGCTTCATCGTTGTTGCTTTGCAGTACTGACTTGACTTCTTTGACATCTTCTTCGGGCCTAATGTCAAGAATAGACATTTGCAAGAATTCCTGCCTTGAGTAGC
>DASQNW010000061.1:0-3264 GCA_035644775.1 Chitinophagaceae bacterium
AGGGACGGTAATATACCAACACCGTATAGCTGTTTTCCGTGCCCCAATAATTGCCTTCGGTGAGACTGAAATCCGGGTAGCCGCTTTTGTCTGAAGGAAGTGTTGCGTAAGCGTAGTTGTAATAACCCTGTTTTAAAAATAAGGTTTTTTCGTAAGCGCCACGGTCTGCATTAAAGTTCATCCTGGCGGAGGTATCGCTTGCGTAATTGGTAAACTCACCAAATAAGTAAAGCTCCTGCCCTTCCAAGGCTTTATTGTTGGGAGTGAAGTAGCTAAAATGAACTGTTGCAAAATCTCCTTGCCAGAAGGGGTTAGGATTGTCGAGCGATTCAATGGTGTAGCTTCCGTTGAGATCGCGGTAATACACGTACTGCTGGCCCGAGCGCTGGCTTTCTGGCTTTATAACAATTTCAGTACTATTAGTTTTTGCGTTGAGGTGCTGAATACGGTCTGTTTTCAAACGGAAGCTTCGAAGATCAAGCCAGCGAAATTCCTTCATAGCCGGAAAGGATGTAAAGGCTTCATCTGTATATTCATAATAGTCGCCACGAAATAATGTAGGGCGGTCAATAGCAATAGAGGTGAGCCAGTTGTTGTTTTGCAAAATCACCAGTTTGATATCTGTGGGACTGAACACCTGTATGCGGCTGTCGGTCTTCACACCAATTTGCAGCTTCTGGCCCGTATTGTATAATCGTGAATTAAACGGTTGCTGCACTTGGGCCTGCACAGCAGATTTGTTGTCCACCACCACAAAACGTTTTACAAATACCAACTGAGAAGTGTCGCCATTTAGAAAAACCTTCAATAAATAATTTCCGGAGCGGCTTGGGAGCGAGTTTCTGTCCGGTACCGTAGCCTGATAATGTGTAAACCTGGTAAAAGTGAGAGAAGAGTTCCGGTAATTGTTAATCCGCACATTCTGAAAACCTTTGGTGTATTCGAACGTTCTCAGTAACCCGGGCGACCAATCAGCATTACACAATTGAAAAGAATAATAGTAAGGCTTTACATCAGCGTCAAGATCATCGAAGTGTAATTCGAGAGATTCGTTGCTGTTCAAGGCTATGGCCGGAAAGGCAGTCTGATCACCTGACTTATGCAACTTAATCGCCTTGACATTTTGTTTGTAAACTGTATCCCTGTTTTGCGCATCGGCAAAGTGGATGAATAAAGAAAGTAGAACAATTAGGAAAGCCTTCATTTGTACCATTGAAAATACTGTTATATGCACTGTTCCGCTAATTTTGTGCCTCACGTTGCTCAATATAAGGAACAATAGTTTGAACTACTCATCTTCTGCCGCACAACTGATTAGACGCCAGGTAGAGCTATAAGGTTTGCTCCAAAATTTAAAAAGTGAATGTTTTTTCCTTTATAGCCCGCCGCATAGCTTTCAACCAGCAGAAGTCATTCTCAAGATTTATCATTCGCCTTTCGATTACTGCAACAGTTATTAGTGTAGCGGTGATGATCGTTACCCTTTCTTTTGTGAACGGCTTCCAGGAAACTGTAAGCCAGAAAGTTTTCAGCTTCTGGGGGCATGTTCGGGTTCAGTACCGACAGCCTATGAAAGCTAATATCGCGGAAGAACTGCCTATAGCAAAAAATGATACACTGACCGCTGCCATTCGAAGCATGCCACAGGTGCAATCTGTGCATCCCTTTGCTACCAAATATGCAATCCTGAAAACCGCAGATGATATGGAAGGCGTGCTTCTAAAAGGCCTTGACCAATCTTATAATTTCAACCACCTTTCTGGCTTTTTACAGCAAGGCAGGTGGGTGCATTTTGCGGACAGCTCTTACAGCCGTGAACTTGCGATATCCACATTTACTGCCAACCAGCTTCACCTGAAACTAAATGATCGCATCTTAATTTATTTTGTTCGACCTGACGGAACACTGAGGCCCGATAAGCTGACCATAGTTGGCATTTACAAAACCGGAATTGAAGAATACGACAAAACTTTTGCAATAGGCGATTTAAGGCTGATACAAAGACTGAATAGCTGGCAGGATGACGAGATTGGAGGATACGAAATATTCCTGAGAAACTACGAGGACATGGATGTTGCGAGCAGCGATATCTATTATCATCCTTCTTTTCCACAGCTGTGGGAGACCCGAACCGTGCAGGAGATCTATCCCAACATCTTTGACTGGCTGCAAATTCAAAATACCAACCAGGGCATTCTCATCACCATCATGATCATTATTGCCGTTATCAATTTAATCACCTGCCTGATTATTCTTGTGTTGGAGCGGCTCCGAATGATTGGTATATTAAAGGCATTAGGCGCCAGCAACTGGGGCATTCAAAAAATATTCTTGCATCACTCGGCGCTCATTACGTTCACCGGTATTATCGTCGGCACTTTGTTCGCACTTGGCCTGCTTTGGCTGCAGCTGGAAACAGGTTTCATACGGCTCCAGGAAGAGGCGTACTACATGGACAGGGCAGCCGTAAAGATTGAATGGTGGCAAGTGATAGCCGTTTGTGGCGGCACCCTGATTGTCTCTTTCCTTGTACTGCTGATTCCGTCTTTTATTGTACGTAAGATTCAGCCGGTGAAAGCAATACGATTCAGGTAGTCAATAATCCTTAAAACAATGCGATAAAATAATGCCTGAAGCAACGGCAGCGTTTAGTGATTCCGCCTGTCCGATTTTCGGAATAGATACCTTCTTAACATCTAGTTCCAAAATCGAAGGTTGAACTCCTTTCGATTCGTTGCCAATTATGATTATTCCCGTTTCTGGAAAACGAGTTTGATAGATTGAAGCTCCATCTAATACGGCTGCAAACTTGGCTGCAGTTTGAACTTTGAGCCAGCTAAATCCTTCATCATAAAAAACATTGACACGGGCAATACTGCCCATAGTTGATTGCACCACCTTTGCATTATACAAATCAGCACATCCTTCGCTACAAACAATATGTTTTATCCCAAACCAATCGGCGATTCTTATAATAGTTCCAAAATTTCCCGGATCCTGAATGACGTCGAGGTAAATACACATGCCGCTGTTTTCCGGTGCAACTGAGTCAAACTGGCGAATCACCGCCACCACATGATGCGGTGTGTGCAATTGTGAAATTTTATCCAATTCTGCATCGCTGATGATGTGACAGTCAGTACCGGAAATCAAATTTTGATTGGTAATCACCCAATCCTGTAAAGCATATAGTTTCACCACCTGGTGTGGTATTGCATTCAATAGCTCTGAAACCAACTTCGGGCCTTCGGCAATAAACAACTT
>DASQNW010000062.1:0-2528 GCA_035644775.1 Chitinophagaceae bacterium
ACCGGCCATGGCTCACCATTGCCGTTGTTGGTTCATGGCGGTCCCGGCCGTGCAGGGGGTGGTGAAGAAATGGGTGGAGTTCGGGGTGTTAAACATTATATGCAGAGAGTAGCGATACAAGGCTCCCCATCTTCTATCACGGCAATCACGCAGAGTTATCAGCCAAATGCCAGAACAGTAGAAGAAGAAAAGCATCCTTTTCGCAAGTACTTCGAGGAGTTGAATATTGGTGATTCAATCACCACGCACAAAAGAACTGTTACTGAGGCCGACATCACCAACTTCGCCAATATAAGCTGGGATCATTTTTATGCGCATACCGACCACACCGCATTGCAAGGCACGCCTTTTGAAAAACCTGTAGCACATGGCTATTTCATCTTAAGTGCAGCTGCAGGTTTGTTTGTTGATGCCAAGAAAGGACCGGTGCTTCTGAACTATGGCCTGGAAAGCTGTCGTTTTCTGAAACCTGTTTATGCTGGTGCAACCATCGGCGTGAAATTGACAGTAAAGGAAAAAGTACCGCAGGATCAGAGGGATGATCAAGACATACCGAAAGGAATTGTAAAATGGTTAGTAGAGGTATCTGATGAAACAGGCGAGCAGGTTGCGATTGCTACCATACTAACCATGGTCAAGAGAAAGGACGTGTAAGTAAAGCAAGAAATTATGAAAGACATCATTAATGGGTACGTAACCAGCGAAACCCACAAGGGCATCACCACCATTGAGTTTTTTCACCCTCAGGGCAACTCTTTACCCCGACGGCTCCTCGAAGATCTATCCAACGAGATCCACGCCATGGGTGCTGATACTGACACGAAAGTTATTGTATTACGCTCCGGAGGCGATTCAGCATTTTGTGCGGGAGCTTCTTTCAATGAGCTGGCTCAAATTGATAACGACAAAAAAGGATTCGAGTTTTTTAGCGGGTTTGCCAATGTGATCAATTCAATGCGCAGGTCGCCCAAACTTATCATCGGTAGAATACATGGAAAGTGTGTTGGCGGCGGCTTAGGACTTGCGGCAGCTGTTGACTATGCAATTGCACATGCAAGTGCCGACATTCGTTTGAGCGAGTTGGCAATCGGCATAGGACCCTTTGTAGTAGGGCCTGCGATAGAGCGAAAGATAGGCGTTTCGTGTTTCAGCCAGGTTGCTATTGACAGCAGCATGTGGCGAAATTCTGATTGGGCAAAACGCAAGGGTTTATTTGCAGAAGTACATGAAAGTACAGAGGGCATGGATGAATCAATAGCCAGGCTGGCCCATCAATTGTCGCATTCTAGCACAGAAGCAATGGCCGAACTGAAAAAGGTGCTCTGGCGTGGAACTGAAAATTGGGACGAATTATTGTTTTCACGTGCTGAAATAAGCGGCAGCCTCGTAGTAAGCGAATTTACAAGAGCAGCTATAGCTAAGATGCAAAGCAAAGCTTGATCGCTTCTAAGATGTAAGGCAGTGACCACAAGGGAGACCTGCCCAATAATATGTATGATTTATGAATTTGATGGCATAAAGCCGGTAGTACATCCCTCCTCATTTATTCATCCGCAGGCGGCTATCACAGGTAACGTAATCATCGGCAAACATGTTTATATCGGTGCAGGTGCAGCACTCCGTGGCGACTGGGGTAAAATAATTATTGGGGACGGCAGTAACGTGCAGGAAAATTGCACGATCCATATGTTTCCTGGTGTAACGGTAATTTTAAAAGAGGCGGCACATATTGGGCATGGAGCCATCATTCACGGTGCTGTTGTAGGACGAAATTGCCTTATTGGTATGAATGCGGTGATCATGGACGAAGTGGAACTTGGCGACGAATGCATTGTGGGAGCCTTGTCGTTTATAAAGCAAGGTGAAAAGTTCCCCACCCGTTCTTTAATTGCAGGAAACCCAGCGTCGAAGATAAAAGACGTGTCTGATGAAATGATCAGATGGAAAAGCGGGGGAACTAATCTCTATCAACAGCTTCCAGACCAATGCTTTACTTCACTTCGGGTTTGCGAGCCGCTTCCAGAGGAGACAGAACAGCACCAATTAGTTTCTTCAGAATACAAGCCATTAAAAAAATAATAGTTATATCTCATCAGATTTGCAGCCTTTCTTTGTACCTTAAATGTGATTCTGAAATATTGATTATGAGAAGTTTTTTTCCCTTTACTACAGCGTGTCTTCTGCTTTTTACCACGATCACACTACGGGCTCAATCTGATGATTTTGCTTATGCTATCACCGACTATTCAAAAGAAGGCACTTCATGGAATGTGCTGCGAAAAATTGACTTGAATACCGGTAAGTATTCTTCTGTGCTGCTCGACGGTGCAAACGTACGAGCCCTCACCCTGCAACCCAAAAGCAAAAGCTTAAAATCGGCGCCTGCTCCCGCTACGCTACCGGAAACCGCTTTCAATACTGGCGTTGCTGCACTCGCTTTGGATAAAGCTAACAATCGACTTTATTTCTCCCCCATGTTTGTAAGCCAGCTGAGATATATTGATTTAAGTTCGATGAAAGTGTATGCG
>DASQNW010000063.1:0-6237 GCA_035644775.1 Chitinophagaceae bacterium
GCGGCCATTGAAATTGCCGAACCGTTCATCGAAGTGTATGTCGCGCAGCGGCTGCATCACTAAGCCATCCGTAAGGCGGTCGGCTGGTTTATACTTTTTTACAAATGCCGGAAACGCAGCGTCGATTGAAGCTGGCGATACATTGGGCGGTAAAACCACATAGCATTGCACCTCGCTGCTAACACTCACCCAGTCTTCAAAATTGATACCTGAACCAGGAACTTTTGTGGTGGCAAATGACATTACAACTTTTAAGGGAAAATCGGAATTAACGGGAACGTTGTCCAAAATGCCTGTGATTTTTATAAGCCTTTTATTATCATGCTTGATAGTTTTACCAATAGCAGCCTTCCAGTCACCGAAATAACGTTCCGCTGTTTCCTTTACCAGAACACCGGTATTCGGTTCGGACAGCCCCGTTTTCGGGTCGCCGGCCAGCCACTTAAAATCGAAGATTTGGAAGAACTGCGGGTCGGCAAAAAATACCCCGTTTTCTTCATCGAACTTTTTTACTGGCGCTTTGCCGGCCGTGTCCGGGATGTTTACCAGGCCTCTTAAGCCTCCAAAGATGGCGCCTACGTTTTCCAGCTGTGGAAAATCAGTGCGCAGGGTTTCCGTTACTGGTGCGGGTACCCCGGGACTGTAGCCTTTCCCGTCGGGATTGTTGAACTCTGTTGATACCCGGTAAATACGGTCTCGCTTTTTATGAAATGTATCAAAACTAGTTTCAAATTCAATTACCAAAAAAATCAGCAAAAAGGCAGCAATGCCTACGGCCAGCCCTACGACATTAATGGCCGCATAGCTTTTGTTGCGAAGCAAGTTGCGATAAGCGGTAAGAAAATAATTCTTTAGCATTTGTTCGGTTTTAGGTGCGGTGTATAAACTCCGTACGCGTGAGTTATTCGGTGCGTAAACTTTTTATTGGGTTGGACAGGGCTGCTTTTATGGCTTGTGAGCTTACAGTGAACAACGCAATTAATCCTGCAATAAAGCCTGCAAGTGCAAACATCCACCATTCAATAGCAATTCTATAATTGAACTCCAGCAGCCAGTTATGTAAGGCCCACCACGCCACGGGTATTGCAATGACAAACGCGATGACCACCAGTTTCAAAAAGTCTTTTGACAACAGGGCTGCGAGGTTGGCAACAGATGCACCCAACACCTTACGCACACCGATTTCTTTCGTGCGCTGCTCCGCACTAAACGCAGCCAAGCCAAATAAACCAAGGCAGGAGATAAAGATTGCGATCAGCGTAAAGGCATTGATGATACGTGACAACGTCATTTCGGTTTCATATTGCTTCTTTACCTCTTCATCAAGAAACGCATACTCGAAAGGCGTGTCCGGCAGGTACTTGTGCCATGCGGTTTCAATTTGTTGCAGCAAGTGTTTATAGTCCTTGCTGGTTACAGCAACGGTAAGGTTGCTGAGATCACCTTGCTTTGGATTATACACGAGCATAAAAGGCCTCACCTCCTGGTGAAGCGAATTGTAATTGAAATCCTTCATTACACCAGCTATTTCTACAAACGTCACGGGAGCCGGTGCGTATTGGGTATAGAGTTTAGTACCGGGGGCCGTGGCAGCGGTTAGCCCAAGACGTTTTGCAAGCATTTCGTTGATCAGCACCCGTCCGGAGTCGTTTGGTCTAAAGTCCCGCCCACCAATTAAACTAATGCCGTTTGCTTTTGCAAAATTCTCATCTGTGGTTATATTTTGCACGTTCGTCCCCGTAGCCATATTGCCGCCTTCCAGGTAAACGCTATGCTCATACAGTACAAATTGACTCAGGTAGTTGTTTGACCGGCTGACTGCTTTTACATCAGCCAGCTGCTGCAGTTCGTTCATAAACAACGGAATGGATTTGCGTGCATCTTCAGTATAGAAACTGAAAATGAGCTTCTGATCCTTTTCAAAACCAAGATCTTTATTATTAATGTACTTCAGCTGGCTGTAAATAATGATAATGCCCGCAATCAGGACAATGGATAGCACAAATTGAAATACTACAAGCGAACGGCGTATACCTGCCGCAGAAGTATGGTTGCTGAAATTTCCTTTTAGTACTTTCATCACCTTGAAGGCAGACAGGTAAAAAGCCGGGTAGCTACCCGCAACCAATCCCGTAACGATCACGAGCGCCACAAGCATAAGCCAAGGGCGGAAATCTTGTAACAGAGACAACTTCACATCGGCTTGGGTAATTTGATTTAGATTTGGAAGCAACAACAGCAACAATGGTAAGGCAATGGCTATCCCGATCAGCGACAATATAAATGACTCACCGAGAAATTGCTTTATCAGATCCTTCCGTTCGGCTCCAACCACTTTCCGCACGCTCACTTCCTTTGCCCGCTTTGTGGCCCTTGCCGTTGATAGATTCATAAAGTTGATGCAGGCAATGAGCTGAATGAGTATGGCAATTGCAGACAGCAAGTACAAAAAAGAAGGACTAATGGTTTTATCCGTTTCTTCTACATAGCCAGTTGTTGTGTGAATGGAGCCGACCGGTTGTAGACGCAATACCTTTTGCATGCCTACTGCTTTTAATTCTTCCTGTCCATATTTGTCCAGAAAGGCAGGCAGCTTTTTCTCCAGTGCGGCAGCATCTGATTTGCCGTTTAGCTTTATATACGTAGCCACAAAGTTGTTGCCGGCCCATGTATTATTTTGCCGTACAAAATCACCGATACCACCGCTGTTCATAGCAATAAACATGTTCGCATGAATATGCGTTTTTCCGAGGCTTTCATCCACCACACCGGTTACTTTGAAATCGTTTTTACCGAAAGCGTTGTTGATTTCTATCACTTTATTTATTGGATCTTCAGAACCGAAAAGCTTGTCGGCAGTTGTTTTAAGCAGCACTACCGAGTAAGGCTCTTTCAATGCATGCGTGGGCGTGCCATGCACAAAATGATATGAGAAGACCTGAAAAAAAGTGGAGTCGACAAAATCAGCATCCTTTTCGTAGAATGATTTTTCTTTGTAGCGAAGCTGGTGCTGCTTTACGCCAATCATGTTAGTATTTACTACACGAACAAATTGCTGTACTTCTGCAAAATCGCGCCTGAGAGCCGGCCCAACCGGCGGAGAAGCCGCAGGACCGTTTACCTGATCACCAGTTAGTTTCACTGTAGACGTAACCCGATAAATGTTTTTCGCGTCCTGGTGATGTTTATCGTAGCTATATTGGTCCTGCACGTAAAAGAGAATATACAAGCAGCACAGCGTCCCAATCGACAAACCAATGATGTTGATGAAACCATACGTTTTATTTCTCCACAAATTGCGGAAAGCTGTTTTAAGGTAAGTTCTAATCATTGTTTTAATTTGAAGCGAGACCCTATTTATAAATTGATTCTTTATGCCATTTGTACTTAGTGTATCGGGCTTGAACCACTAACCCCACAGTTCGGGCAAATAGCTCTATTCGGTGCGTAAACTTTTAACGGGATTGGCTACTGCTGCCTTTATAGATTGAAAGCTCACTGTACACAATGTCATGAGTATGGCAACAGTTCCTGCCAAGCCAAATACCCACCACCCCAGATCAATACGGTAAGCAAACCTTTGCAACCATTCGTTTGATGCCCACCAGCCTATGGGCGTTGCTATAATGAATGCTACTAGGACCAGTTTGACAAAGTCTTTTGATAGAAGTGAAACAATCTGTATTACAGATGCGCCGAGCACTTTTCGGACGCCTATCTCCTTAATTTTTTGTTGCGTGGCGAGATGAGTGAGGCCAATCAATCCCAGGCAACAGATCAATAATGAAAGAAAAGTTGCAATACTTATAATTTTTTCCCAGCGCTGCTCCTGCTTATATTCTTTCGCATTTAACTGGTCTAGAAAATCGTATTCATAAATAGCATCTGGAATTGCTTTTTTATATATCCGCTCTATTGCAGTCAGCGCCTTTTCTTGTTGCGACTGATCGAATTTTATCCAGATAGCTTCACTATTTTCCAGCTGTTGGAATAAAATAAGAGGTTCTATCCGCTCTTTCAAGGAACCAAAGTGAAAATCTTTCACCACACCCGCGATCGTGAGTTGTCGCTCATCAACATCTGTTTTTATGATTTTACCAATTGGGTCTGTTAGCCCTGCCCTTTTCACAAAAGCTTCATTTACGATGGCCTCCGCACTGCTATCGCGAAGGAAGTTTTTCCCTTTTGTTAATGCAATGCCTAATGTTTCAAGGTGATTTTTGTCTGCCTTTCGATAAGCGCTTTTGATGTTTGTATTATTTACCTGTGCATTGTGGGTTCCTATTTCACCTCCAAAAGAAACATGAATAATAGAAGGTTCTTTGGCTAGTTCATTTTTTAAAAAGTCGTGAATACGTTTATAGCCTCTGTTTCCTGTTATTTGTGTTTTAATCACCTGGTGCGGGTTATAGCCAAGGTCTTTTGTTTTTATAAATTTCATTTGCGTGTAAAAAACAATGGAGGCCACAATGAGGAAAACGGACAAAGAGAACTGAAAAACGATCAGCCCCTGGCTTAGGGTGTTTTTGCCAGAAAGCTTTTGTTTACCATATAGAGCTTCTACGGGTTTGAATCTCGATAGTACGTATGCGGGATAAAGGGATGTCAACCCTATATTGAACAGTAAGAGCAATAGAAAAGGGAACACTAACCCGCCATTGAACTCCTGTAATTCGATTCGCTTGTCGGCCAGGAGGTTAAAAACCGGAAGAACACTCTGCATCAGAAGAAGTGCGAACGCAAAGGCAATGATGCACAATATAGTCGCCTCTCCTACAAACTGTACCATGATCTGAAACGTACTGCTACCTGTAATTTTTCTTACCCCTACCTCTTTTATGCGCTTTAAAGAACCAGCAATACTAATGTTGACGAAATTGATACTGGCCATTATCAATATGAACAAGGCAATGCCTAAGAAGAAATAGGAATAAAGAGGTGTGCTACCATTTAGTACACCAGCTTCCATAGAGTTTCCGTTAGCAGTATAATGGTTTAAGTGAATATCCGTTACGGGCTGCAATCCGTAGCTAACCTGTGGATCATATTCATGGTTTTTTAGCTGTTCGGTTGCATTCCGGGCATATATCTGGTTGAACTTTTTCACAACAAGACTTCTATCAGCTTCGGGATGCAGTACTACGAAAGTTCCGAGGTATGCATTCAGCCAGTTTTGATCTTCAAAGCTCAGTTGCAAGAAGCGGAATGGATGAAGTATCTCAAATTGAATAGAAGAATGTTTTGGCAGATTTTTTACGACACCAGTAATAATTAGTGGTTTTCCTAAGCGCTGAGCTGAAGGGTCAGCCTCCATGTTAATCTCTCTTCCGACAACGTTTATAGTATTGAAAAACTTCAAGGCAGCCTCTTCGGTAATAACAACCGAGTTTAACTCTTTTAAAGCTGTTGCTGAATTGCCACGAATTAATTCAAAACTAAAAACATCAAAGAACGTATCGTCGGCGAAAAGCGAGTTTAACTTCAAAAGCTTTTCATTATTCCGGTAATCAGCAAATATGCCGCCACCTAACAAGCGGACGAACTCTTTTATTTCAGGGATCTGCGCCTTAAAAGTCGGCCCCTGCACCTGGCCTGTTCCACCTGTGATCACAGGTTTGTCGCCTTTGTTTTCAACCAAACTTGTAGTAATACGAAATAAGTTCGGGTTGTTTTTATGGAACTGGTCAAAGCTGCGTTCGTCTTTCCAATACAATACAGCCAGTAGAACACAGCAGATGCCAATAGCAAGGCCGATGACATTTATGGAGGAAAGAACTTTATTCTTCCATAGATTTCGAAATGCCAGCTTGAAGAAGTTTCTGATCATATAATGTTCTTGTCGTCAACTAACCATTCGTGTCAAAAGCTTTAGCACACAGGATAACATTTACTCGGTTCGTAGACTTTTCACCGGATTAGCCACAGCAGCTTTAAGGGATTGAAAACTTACCGTCAGCAGCGCAATGAGAACAGCGGCCAATGCAGCAAGCGCAAACAACCACCATCCAATGTCAACTTTATAAGCAAAATCCTGCAACCATTTATTGGTTACCCAAATCGCAATCGGCACAGCAATAAATATTGCAATGGACACCAATTGCATGAACTCCCGGGAAAGCAGGAACACGATTTGAGAAACCGTTGCACCCAACACCTTGCGTACCCCTATTTCTTTCTGCCGGCGCTCGGCCATGAACGCTGCCAAGCCAAAAAGACCCAGGCAGGAAATAAGAATGG
>DASQNW010000064.1:0-5815 GCA_035644775.1 Chitinophagaceae bacterium
GATCTTATCGACAAGGGCAAGATGCTTCGTGCCTCGGCATGACAAGTGGGAGACTCAAACCTTTTTGCTTTTGTCTTCCTGAGCTGGAGGAAGGATCACCCCTTCTCCTTTGTCATCCTGAGCGGAGCGAAGGATCTTAATTGACAAAAGCGAGATGCTTCGTTCCTCAGCATGACATGTGCAGGTTTGTCTACTCACTCACTGTCCTGGTGAGCGGAGCGAAGGAACTCCACCCTCCTCCTTTGTCATCCTGAGCGAAGCGAAGGATCTCTATCAACAAGAGTAAGATGCTTCGTGCCTCAGCATGACATGCCAGATCTATAGCTATTGGTTGGGAAGTACATCAAAATGCAACACCGTACTGCCTGCTCTTCCCGTCGGGGAAATACCCTGTATCACCACCATGTACCGGCCCGCGAGGTCAGAGGAATAAAAGCTTAACTGTTGCTTTTGATTGTTTGCAAATTTGAGTTCGGGCTGCCACGAAATTAAACTTCTAAAGTCCGGCAAGCGACTGCTACGTTTCACTTCAGTATCATACACGGGGCTGTAGAATTCACGGCGTAACTGCAATCCCTCAAAATCAATGATAGTAGCGTCGGGGTCTGTTTCCAGGCCTTCCGGCCGGCCAGTGTACGTCCGAAAGCTGGCTACCCCATCGAACGTAGACTTGCCTAAATAATAATTGTTATTCACAATCTCAAGATCTCTCACCTTCAGCGGATCGTACAAAAAAAGCTTATTCAAATCAAAAACGGGAACTCCGTCCACCAGAACCAATGGATTCTTTTTCTCAACGATGTTACTAGGATGTCTCTTTATAAGCGCAATAGAATAATTCCTTTGGGGTCGGAACACATTGATCTCAGTAACGTATTCACGCAGCACTTCTTCCATGGTTGGAAAGCGCACATAATCATCCAGTGTGTACCGCTTAGTAGGTTTGCCGTAGAACGGGAGTGTATCGAGTGGAACTTGTTCAAACAATCTTGATTTGGCAGCTATGTGCACATTCTGAACCTGCATGTTCACGCTCCTGGTTTGCAATCCATCCGTCACAAATTGACTGGTGGAAAAAGGAGGTACCTGAATGCTACTGGTTTTCTCTGAAAATGGAGTCTCAATTTCAATCCTTAGCTTTCCCGCTGCTCCGCTGGCCTGTGCTACCACTTCTTTTGCACCATAAAACTCCTTTGAAAAGAACCTCACCCTGCCGGAATCGTTACTTGTAGCTGTATGGAAAAAAGACGTTCTCCCCGGTATAGACAAAAAAGCCATTGCTTCAGATGCCGACTTTCCTGAGTGCGCAGTATTGACCCTTCCCGTAATGATCGGTCCTTCGAGTTCAGGCAAGTGCTCATAAACATCGTGTGTTTTCTTCAACACGTTATCCCAGCTGAATCTTCTCCAACCATGGGTGAGCATGAGATTATTAGCTGCCTGCTGCACTTCCTCACCAGACCCGCTATAGTAAGCCGGAGATTCAACGGTGCCTTTCAAGTCCGAGGACAGCAACAGATAACTGGCGATGTCTTCATCATCTGTGCGTGCAGAATCCATTTTGTAAACAGCCATAGACAAATTTGCCGTCTGCTCTTGACGTAATTCGTTGAACACCCTCATGTCGAGCAGAATTTTGTCTCTTGTACGATACAGTTTTTTATCAGTCGTGGCTTCAATCAACAGGTTTTTCGTGGGGCGCTTGAAATACAAACGTTCACAAACAGGTTGCATTTGGCTGTTAAACAGTGTTATGTGTGAAATGCCGTCACCGAGTTTCTGCTTTTCAACATTAAAGCTTGCAGAACTGTTTCGGATGCTCGCAGAGGAATTTTCTTTGATTGCATTTCTCGTATGCACAAAAAGATGCACCGGCATGTTCTCGAGATCTGCGGAAGACTGCACCGAAACCTCAAGCAAATCCTTTTTATCAACGAGGGTTAGCACGTAGCCGCCAGCTTGTGCAATCGGAAGCTCTTTTGTTGTTGTCTGATTATTAGAATAGCGAAGTACTGCTTTATATCTTTTGTCCTTTTGCGGCACAAATTCGAAACTGCCGATACCAAACACCAATGGTCTAAACCGTGCAACGGTATCGTTTTCCTGATCAACAATCACCCCTTCAAAATTGATACCTCTTCCAGTGAAATTAGTGCCACGAAATCCTATCCTGCTCCTTAGACCATTAACAAGGTTGCCGCCTTCCGGGAAAAACTGGATATCTGTTGCCAAAGAATCTACCACTGTTTCGCGGGGCAACACCTCGTGCAAGGTATTTAACAACGTGATGGCTTTTTGGTAGTAGAAATCTGCTCCAAAATTCTTCATCCAATTTGTGTAAGCCCGAAAAATATAATTGCCCGATGCGATATCATCCGGTAGTAATACAGACCCGGAGCCGGTTCCTTCCGACAAAGCAGCCTTGGTCTTGAAAACAGGTCTTTGTTCACTATCAAGCAATTCTATATACGCCACCTTGCTAACGTTGATGGGCATGTGAAAAGAAGCATCTACATTGTATATCTTAAACCACAAAGTTTCGCCAGCGAGGTAAAACAGCTTATCTGTGTGGACATAAACTTTCTCCTGCAAAGAAGTAGTTCTATAACCTTCAAAAGACGACTGCAGATTTGCGGCACCAGTATTTTGGCAATCAGCCACGTCAGGGAGCACACTTAAAAGCAGTAGCGTTAAAAAAGATCGGAGATAGAGATAAGAGAAATAATTTTTCATGTTGTATATACTATACTACCAGAAGCTAGGCTTTACATTGGTGCCTCTTAATGTGCAATCAACACAACGAGGAGTAGAAACCAGGTAAGAATCAATTGAAGGACCCCTCTGTACCGCATTGTAAGGCAGCGATGCTGGCACTGCAAAATATATGCTGTCTACAGGAATAGTATCTGTGGGGCAGGTCATTTTAAAACGTGGCGCTGAGATCTCCGCTGCCCGAATAAATATGCGCTGCTCCCTTACTACCGATGCACCTACGTAGCCCACGACAGGGTCGTCCGGATCGGTGACACAGCGTATGTTTCCCCGGAGTGCTGAAGGTTGTGGATCGAAGATGGTGCCCAGCGATTCGGTGTTCTTTTTCATTTGGGATAGAAAATCATACTCCTGCTTTTCTATGGCGTATTGTCTTACGAGTATGCTGTAACGCACACCAATCCGCTCTTCACCATACCTCATAGAAAGCAATGGTTGCCGAAAGATTACGTCTGTTTCCAACTTGGCCGAAGAGCCAACGAGAATGTATTTTGAGTGATCGTACTTCCAGCAGAAGTATATATCCGGATCAATGCTAGAGTTGGTGGGACGAACTACGCCGTCCACATACCGGTAGCTCGCACTAAAAGCAGAGTGAATTTCCCAGGTTTCTTCAAAATTCCACCGATAATAGCGAGTGTTGTTTTGTGGATCATGCGTGTTCGCATATATGTTTACTCCACCGTCTTCTTCTATCCAATTGATGCTGTCTATGGGTGGGGTTGACTTGATTGAAACGTATTCAGAAACATATTCTTTACCACCTGTCAGGATCTTAACCCGGTATCGGATACTTTGGTTAAGGGTAAGGCCGCTAGACAGGTAAGCCCCGTCGCCTGAATTGGTTAACGATTGTGATGAGTTATCTTCTCCCTCTACGATAACAAGTGCATTTTCCTCGGGCAGAAAATTCTTAGGTGTGTTTACCGGGCTTGAACGTGAGAGCGTTATCCTTGTAGGCACATCTCCGCCATTGATCGACCCTTCTACAACCAGGTAGCTTTTCGACAATGCAGGCAAGTTGGGCTCAAACCGCTCCTTACAACCGATCACCAAAAAACCGGTTAAGAAAAAGTATAAAAGGCGTCTACGATTCATTAGCATCAAAATCTTATGTTGTAATTAATAAATGGAATCATTCTGCCGAAGATGGAAAGCTTATAGCCATTGACAACACCATTTTCGGACACATAATACACTGAATAAGGATTCCTTCTACCAGTAAGGTTATAGACCCCCACTGTCCATGAATTGTGCGTCAGCTGGTGTACTTTATGATTGCCTTCAATATTCATAGAAAGATCTGCACGTAGATAGTCTGGTATACGATAGGAATTACGGTCTGCATACAATGTCCGTTCCGCCCCTGCATAATAAAATCGTCCAATAGGTACCGTAATTGGTCGGCCGGTGCTGTAGGTGAAATTGAAAGACACGCTAAACCGGTGGTTGACGCGGTAATTGCTGATGAGAGTAAAATCATGCGGCTTATCGTAATTGGCGGGGTAATACGATCCGCCATTGATGTCTTCACCAGATGCAGGGTCATCCAGCTTCAAAAGAATTCTTGAATAGGTATAACTCATCCAGCCATTTAACTTTCCTGATCTTTTTTTGATCATCAGTTCAGCGCCGTAAGCATTGCCTCTGGTTTTAACCACATCGGTTTCTATATTATGATTCAACACCAGCACAGCGCCGTTCTTAAAATCGAGGTAATTTCTTATTGTTTTTTTATAGACTTCTACAGACAGTTCCACGGTATCTGATTTGAGATTTTTATACAATCCCAGAGACACCTGGCTTCCGATCTGCGGCTGTATGTTGTTATCACTGAGCTTCCAAATATCGGTTGGTGAAATCGCGGCGGTGTTCGAAAGCATGTGCAAATACTGCCGAAGCGTATTATATCCAGCTTTTACTGAAAAGCTGTTGGAAAAATTATAGCGGGCAGAGAAGCGCAGCTCAGGCCCGTGATACGTCTTTATAACCGAACCGCTTTTATAGTTTGTTGAGTTGATCCGTGTGTCATCTGATTTTGGAAGATTATCAGGGTATTCATTCACAGTCTGAGGACCGAGATAGTTGAAGATAGAGTACCGAATGCCAGGTATCAAGGAAAGCTTTCTGTTTACATCATACCGGTTGCTTATATAAACTGCACTTTCTAAAGCCTGTTCGGCGTCGATGTGAACCGGGGTTACCTGAGATTCGTTTCCTTTTGGCTCGAAGGAGCCTGGTTTCAGCTTGTAATAAATTGAGCTAAAGCCAAAGTCGATCTTATTTTTGGGATTAGGATTGTAAACAAAATCACCTTTCACATTAGCCTGGTCAATGCTAAAAAACATTTTGTAGGCATTTACCATATTGCGGTCGCTTTGGTTGGAGTATTCGTAGTGATCTGAACCGGCGGTAAAAAACCCTGTCAGACTTTTATTGAACGTACGCCTCCATTTCAGAGAGAGATTTCTGTTCTTGTATCCAAATGTCGTATCGCTGTTAAGGTTGAAATCATCATTGCTAAGGTACCCTGTAAAGGCAAGGGAATTATTTTCGTTGATGCTATGATTCGTCACCACATTTACATCGTAAAATGAAGCTCTCGAATTTCTATAATCATACTTATCAGGAAGCAGTTTCAGCATCCAGTTAGAATAAGTGCTTCGCCCTCCAACATTAAATGATGACTTACCTTTCTTCAGGGGACCTTCTACGTTAAGGCGGCTAGTCAACAGCCCTATACCTGCTGAACCAGTTACCTTTTCTTTATTTCCCTCTCTTGCGGAAACATTTAAAACAGAAGCGAGACGCCCGCCATAGTTTGCCGGAATACTGCTCTTAAAGAGCTCCACATCCTTGATGATCTCAGGGTTGAAAGCAGAGAAAAAGCCAAAGAAATGCGAGGGGTTATAAATTGTAGCATCATTGAATAAAATAAGGTTTTGATCAGCAGAACCACCCCTGACATTAAACCCGGTGCTCGCTTCACCTACAGTTTTTACACCTGGCAATGTAGTGATGGCACGCAATACATCTGCTTCTC
>DASQNW010000065.1:0-3676 GCA_035644775.1 Chitinophagaceae bacterium
GGAATGGAAGATAGAGTAGGCTGAAGTGAAAGAGGAAATTAGGCGCAAGCCGAAAGCTTTTGTAACAGAAGAGGAGATTGGAATTATTCAGGCAAAAGAGTATTTGACAAATCATAAAAATAGAGTACACTATAAAGTACACTAGAAAAGTACACCAATAAAAAAACCCCTAAAATAAGGGGTTTTGAGAGGTAGTTGTGATCCCGCTGGGACTCGAACCCAGGGCCCATACATTAAAAGTGTATTGCTCTACCAACTGAGCTACGAGATCATCGTTTCATTGGGAGTGCAAAAATAAAGGCTCACGTCTTTCTAACCAAAAATTATTTGCTTTCGTTTCAATATTTTTCATTTCCATTCAAATAGGCTGTCAAAAGCTTCAACATCTTTACCTGCGTTTTCAACTTACCATGTTCCACTTCAATGTTTGTATAAGATCTCTTTAGCATTCCATAATAAACACTTAGTGAGCCATCCTGTTTTACCGGTGGATATTTTTGTAATACGGCATTGATACCTTTCTGTTTGAAAAGATGGAAAATGGCCGGATCTGTTGTGATGATAAAATCATCGGCATCTTCTTGCATATTAACAAACACATCCGCTGCTTCATCTATAAGAGTCCCGGTTGCATAATCCATAATGTTATAACGTCCATCCGTATTGTTATGTAAGGCTATTAAAGGTACAGCAGATGAAAGAACAGAAGTAATGGTTTGGGCAAATGCAGCAACATCTGGTAAGACCGAACTATCAAAATGGCTCAATAGCGTAAGAGAATGCGTTATACCTTCTTTATGAAAAATCCGGTTTGGGTCTACAATGTAAGTTCTTCTGTTTTTACTAAATTGAATGTTGCGTTGGTTGCCATTATTAATGCTTACTAAAATGCCACCTTGTCTTTCTAATACATGTAAGGCTGCATTTTTAGCTGTTTTTTCATCAGCATGCAAGTGTACGATAAGCAGCTTCCCTGTATCAAAATGGCTTACTTGTAGCTTTGCTTCAGTTTCACCAATGAAATGCTTTACTTCTTGTACTATCGGATGAAATCGCTTCCGTTCTTGCAGTGCACATGAAGAAAATGTAAAAAATAGAAGAAGTAATATTATACGTCCGATCAAGACTTTTTATCATACAGACAAAAAATTATGCCTTATAAAATGATCAAGCACTAAGCTCTGTTTGCAGCTTCTCCAGCAAGTTGGTAGCAATCATTTTTTGAGACAGGAGGATCATATTCTTAAAGGCCAAACCTTTAGAAATCCCGTGTCCGATAATTACGGGCTTGGAGATGCCTAAAACAGGAGTACCGCCGTAATTCTCAAAATTGAAGCGGTCAAAATAACCATTACGCATATCCTGGCGTTGTGTAATATCATAAAATGATTCCGCCATCTTGAGGATGATGTTTCCTGTAAATCCATCACAAACAATTACATCCGATTTGTTCATGAATACATCCCGGCCCTCTACATTACCTATAAAATCAATGTTCTTATTTTCTTTCAATATAGGATAAGCAGCTTGTGCCAACAGGTTGCCCTTGCCTTCTTCTTCGCCGATGTTGAGTAAGGCTACTCTTGGAGCAGCTACGCCTAATATTTGCTGGGCATACACAGCACCCATGACAGCAAACTGGTTCAGGTGCTCAGGCTTGCAATCGGAATTTAATCCTACATCCAGCAAAAGGCCTGTACTGCCATCTTCTTTAGGAATGATAGTAGAAATAGTAGGACGTAAAACACCCTCTACCGGTTTTAGACTATATAGAGCGCCCACCAGCATGGCGCCTGTATTGCCTGCACTTATAAAAGCATCGATCTTACCGGTGGCTAACATATTAAAACCAATAGCAATAGAGGATTCCCGCTTTTCTTTCAATGCTTTTGTAGGATGCTCATGCATATCAATGACTTGCGGCGCATGAACAATAGTAAAGCGGTCTTCCGGAATAGAATGGGCTAAGAGGTGAGGTTTTATCTGCTCCTGATCGCCAAAAAGAACCAGATGTATGGTCTTATCTGCTTCAGCGATCAATTGTTGAATACCTTTAACTGCTTCCAGGGGCGCAAAATCGCCGCCCATCATATCTATTCCTATCTGCATAACTGTCCTTAAAAATAAAATTCCAAATCCCAAGGTAAAGTTATACCCTGAATTTGGAATGTAGTATTTTGAAAATCAATTACTTCTTGATCGGCGTTTGCTCTGCAACCACTTGTCCTTTGTAATACAATTTACCTTCGCTTACGTGTGCACGGTGGCGAACATGGATCTCTCCAGTTGCGGTATCAGTAGAAAGGGTAGCGGCTACTGCTTTATAGTGCGTTCTGCGCTTTGCGCTTCTCTGCTGCGAATGTCTGCGTTTGGGATTTGGCATAACTCAAATATTAGATGCGTTCTGTTTAATTATTAATTTACTTATCGTTTAAAGTATTGCTATAAAAGAATTTATTACAACACTTCTTTTTATTCAGGATCCAGGTTCTTAAACTTATCCAATCCTTTCCATAAAGGATTTTCCTTCTGTTCTTCGGGTTTCATTTTTCTCAATAATTCCCGTGCTGCCGGACTGCAGTTAGGACCATCCATTTCTTCGTATTCACAAGTCCGTTGCATAGGTATGCTCAGGTTGATGAACTCATAGATCCAGTTCTTTACATCCAGATGGCTTTCGCCCCTGGAAATATAGTGTACATCAGGGTCCTCTTCCTGCTCATTCATCATTTCCGGGTCTTCAGTCATTTTAACGGTCATATTAAACTCGTCAAACAATTGAAACGGAAACTCATTGCTACAACGGTCACAAGGAACTTCTGCTTTTCCGCCTACCTCAAACCTCAGCATCATGAAATTGTTTCCTTTTTCAAGATATAGCTTAACATGAGCCTGCGTGTTGCGGAAATCCTGCTCGTTAAATTCTTCAAAGAACCTGTCGGTAATCTCGTAATTGAACTCATGAACCCCCGGTTTCAGCCCCACAAACGCGATCTCAAATTCCCGGCGATTGCTCATTTTCCAGTTTTTAGAGTTTGCAAAAGTAAGACAATTCGCCTAAAGTCGCATCTTTGAGTCCAATATTTTAACGAATATACCGCTAAAAATGTGGGTGAAAAGGATATTTAACGATAAGAAGCTGATTTGGCTAGTAGTGGTAACCCTACTCATCCGACTGTTTTCTACTAACCCAAGCTGGATAGAGCAATATTACACTTATGGCGTTTATCCCAATATCGTAAAGGCATTACGCTTGCTTTTTGGTTGGGTTCCCTTTCCTGTCGGTGATATCGTTTACTTTCTGGCAGGGCTTTACCTTGTTTGGTTAGCCGTTAAATTCGTGCAACATGCACGGCACCGAAACCTGAAGCACTTGGACTGGACTGCTATTTTAAAACAAGCATTAAATACCATTCTACTCATTTACATCCTTTTCAATGTGCTATGGGGATTGAATTATGACCGGCAAGGAATTGCTCATGTTATGAAGCTGAAAGTCGACCCTTATGAAACTAAAGATGTGCTCCGATTGACCTCAGCCTTACACCAACAGGTGAATTACTATGCCGCGCAAACACAACACGGTCAACGCATGGCATTGGACAATGATCATGACATCTATGCTCTGAGCATTGCTTCTTTTAAAACAGCTTCAAAACGTTATCCTTTCCTGGCG
>DASQNW010000066.1:0-12277 GCA_035644775.1 Chitinophagaceae bacterium
CATCGCCGGTTAAGGTTATCGTTTGATTTCCCGTAAGGTAGCCAGCGCCATTAATGCTATTGATCTGCCCCTGGAGCTTTCCCAACCCGGCAAGAACGTTGTCTGTTGAAACTACTGTTGTTGCCGTTGTAGTAGAGAGGCCTGTGAGTGAGGTTGCACGAACACGTGCGTCTGTAAAATATAAGTTTGTGCCTTCGGTAATGTCGGAAGTGGTGGCGTCAGCACCCGCTGTTACAAGGCCTTTGGAGTCGTAAGTTATCTTGGTTCTTGTAGCGCCTGTAATGCTGGTATTTGCAACAGTGTAGTTGTTATTGTCGAATGATATTGTATTACCTGACGCTTTCACAAAGCCAGTACCGTTAATCTGTGTCTGAAAACCACCTACCGGCAGTTTCCTTACGAGCCCGCTGGTGATCGTCAATAAACTATCGGAGGTTGTGCTAGTGCCTAACTGAACTCCGGAAAGTGTCAGCGGATTGGTGCCCACCACATGGAGTGCTGTGGACGGAGAACTGGTACCGATTCCAACATGTCCATTGCTGTTGACTGCATTCAGGACAGTGCCTGAGGAGTTTCGCCACTCTGTAAGATTTGCTGTTTGACCACTGCTGCCTTGAATGGCAAAAGCTATGCTTGCATTCCTCTGAGACTGGACTAGAACGTTTGTTCCTCCCAGGCCGTTAGAAAAAGAGGGAAATGCAGTAGTTTGCCGGTCGCCACTTAGGACAATGCCCCAGTAAGCACCCATTTGCAAATTTCTTCCGCCACCGCCCTGCCAGAAAATATCACCTCCATCTCCACCGATTCTGAAATCGCCCGATCCCGATGTGTTGGTAAAAAGAAGGGAAGATAAATTTGAACCGGTACGCCGTATTTCAATGGTATCTTTTACCACAAACCTGTTCGTAGGATCGGTAATGCCAATACCAATCATGCCTGTATTGCTGATGCGCATGCGCTCTGCATTGCTGGTAATAAAACCCACAGCGTTATTGTCTGTGCTGCCGATGTTGCGCATTGTGCTGGTGGCATTTCCCATGGTAGACCAGTAGGTACTCAATGATGTCTCAGCTGTTAAAGCTTGCCATGCACCATTGGAGCGGATCATCAGCTTTCTCGATGGAGTGAAGTAGACGATCATTCCATCGGCAGGGTTAAGAACATTGATCAGCGATGTGTCAGAGATCCGGGGCAATAGCAGGCCCTGATTGTCAGAGTTTAGCTCAAGCACAGCTGATTTAGACAGTAGATACGGGGTTTTCCCCAATGAAAGCTGCTGTGCTACAACGGCATTGCAGCAAACAAACAGTAAGAAGAAAACACCTAAGTACTTAAACTGGCTCATAGTAATGTTCCGGCGCCGAAGCAGCGCAAATGAGTCTGATTACTTCTTGATAATAAACCAATCAGTGCCGTTTGTCTGAAGAGTAACAAACGTCCAGTCGTTGTAAATTTTATAGGACGAACCACCGTCTATAGTACCTGATGCGGGCGTTATAGTTAGATCATTATCAATACCTCCTGAGCCAATTTTTTTGATCGTATATATTCGTCCGGCAAAATTGGTTGGCGCCGGCAGTGTCACCGTTAAAGCGCCAGAAGTTGTATTCGCAAGTATGGTATTATCTGCTGCAGTTACTGTGTAGTTTGACGATATCGTCTTAATTGCCATCGACAATGAACCATCCACCTGCACGGTTGAATTTGCATTGCCGGTTCCACCGATCAAAATTGTTTTAGCAGCAGCGACACTATCCTGAAAAGTTTTGTTTCCACCAAAAGTTTGATCATCTGTAGTAACTACGCCACGTGCAGAAGAGCTGGCATCCGGAACATTCAGGAAAATCGAATCTGCATTGTTGGTACTTACTGTGAGATTTGTACCTGTGTTGCGAAAGGCAAAAACCTGTGCTGTATCCCTGTTCGCATTGATACTACGAATGGTGTTGCCAAATGCAGCTGCACTCACCTTTCTCTTTTCTACAGTTCCGTTGCTTACTACTAATACCGAGTCGGAAGCTGTATTATTGTTTAGCGTGTTAACCGTCAGCGTGCCTTGCACTGTGGTGTTTCCTGCAAAGGTTTTGTTTCCTCCAAACGTCTGGGCTCCGGCAGTTACAATACCTGGGTTGGTGGCATCGGCCGGGTGTAAAACTATTTCCCTTGTATCTCCACTTGTGTTTATTGTGGCACCTTTAGCGTCAGCAGTAGAGGCAACGGCACCAATGGTGATTGTTTGTACAGCAGAACCAATCTTTTCCCAATCTTCAAAGGTGAGCAAGCCGTAAGGTCTTGAGGAAGTACTGGAGCCATCCATTACAGGTAGATAAATGGCAATGGTACTGTCAGAAGTGCGATCCTCAACTTCAATTGTATTTTTTGTAGTGCTTGCTTCAGCGGTGATGCTGATGGTTTGCTTCTGAATTCCGTTGATGGCTTTTATGGCATTGTCAAATGCTGAAGAAGGCATGGCTCTTTTGTAGACTGAACCGTCGGCATTAAGCACTAGTACATCAAGTTCCGTTGATCCACTGCCAAGATTTTCGAACTTAACGCTGCCATCTACATTGAGCTTTGCAGTTGGGTTGTTTGTTCCAATGCCAACATTTCCATTTGCAGCGATCCTTAATCGTTCTGTGTTGTCGGTGCGGATTACTAATGGCTGTCCATCTATGGTTCCCAGGAAGTTGGTAGACGGATCTGTGCCACTGTTACCTGTTTTTGACCAGTTGGAAACAGCTTCTGATAAGTCGGCTATCTTTTTCCACGACCCATTGCTTCTTAGTCGTAGACTTTTGTCTGAGTTCAGAAAAATGATCATTCCGTCCGGAGGCGTCAAGGAGTTGATGGAGGCGGTGTCCGACAATCTTGGCAATAACAAGCCCTGACGGGTGCTTTCAAGTTCTAGTATGGAAGATTTTTGAATATTGGTGGGATTGTCACCAATTTTTAGCTGGGCTGAGGCAAGCATTCCAAAGCCAATGATGAAACAAAGCAAAAAGCTAACGCGGCGGCTCACGAAACCGTTGGTTAATTTCATAGAAGTTGGGATTTAGATATTGGGTTTAAACTGGTACAAATATTATCAATGCCGCACGAGAATAGAAAAACCCGGGATCCTAAATTGTACAAACTAAAGTAAACCCTGAGCCCAACTAAAAAGATCTTTACTAAAGTCTAAGTAGATTCACTTAACCACGGCAGATATATTTTTTTTTGTTAAGGGAATACACATAATAAGGGGCAGTTAAAAAGCCTCAAATCACAAAAAAACACCTTGTGTTATTGATCTTCTTTGATTGCTTTTTTTAAAGGAGTCTTCTTTTTGTCGCTAAGTGTAAAACATTGGTGAAGTTCAGGAATGGTGATATTATCAAAGCCTTTCCGTTCCAGCCTGGAAGCAAATTCCTGTTGCACTTTGTATTCGCCATGAACCAGAAAAATCTCCCGAACATTTTCAGTGTTCTGACTATCAAGGAATTTACACAGATCGTTGGTATCGGCATGGGCGCTCATGCCCTGGAGTTGATCAATAGTTGCTTCAACTGTGCATGGTTCGCTGAACACTTCAATTTCCTTTTCGCCCTCCAACAGCCTTCCGCCAAGTGACTGGCTGCCGCAATACCCAACAAACAAAATAGTGTTTTTACTTTGCTCGATGCAGCTGTTGATGTGATGACGCACCCTTCCTGCATCTGCAGTTCCGCTGGCTGAAATGATTACACAAGGCGAGTCGAAGTCTACAAGCTTTTTACTATCCTCAACAGAAGCTACATACTTTAAGCCAGGAAAATCGAACGGGTCATCATCAATTTTCAGCACCTGTTGCAGCCTCTCGTTGAAACCGTCTGAGTACCTCTTGATTACTTCCGTGGCTTTTGTACTTAATGGACTGTCAACGAAATAATTGATTTCGGGTAGCTTTTTCTCAAGACTTAGTTGATTCAAAGCATACAACACTTCCTGCGTTCTGCCCACACTGAATGCGGGTATCACCAGTTTGCCCTCTTTTTGAACACAGGTTTGCCGAATAAATTTTTGAAGCACCTCTATGGTATTGAAGGTGAGATCGTGGTGCTTGTTTCCATAGGTACTTTCAAGAATTATATAGTCCGCCTCCAGCACTTCTGAAGGTGGCTGCAAAAGCACCGATCGATACCTGCCTACGTCACCACTATATAAGAGCTTCACTTGCTTTGTGCGTTCCTCCGCATGGATGCTGATAGCGGCCGCACCTATCAGGTGTCCGGCATTGGTGAACAAAGCTTTGCAGACGTTTGTGAGTTGTAGCCATTCATTATATTCAATCGTTTCGAAAAGCTGCATTGCCTGCGTAACATCTTCCGTGGTGTACAACGGCTCGTAAGGCTTTAGCCCTTTCGCAAGTCGTTTCTTGTTTATGAATTCCGCTTCATAAGTCTGGATTTCAGCACTATCGAAAAGGAGAATTTCTGCGAGGTCGCGGGTGGCAGGGGTGCAGTATATCTTTCCCCGAAAGCCGTCCTTTGCCAGCTTTGGAATAAGGCCTGAATGGTCGATATGCGCATGTGAAAGCAATAAAAAGGAGATCTCGTTAGGATCAAATCCAAAGTTTTCGTTTAGATCGTCTGTAGCATCACCTAATCCTTGAAAAAGGCCGCAGTCGAGCAGGATTTTCGTTCCGTCTTCAAGGGTCACCAGGTGTTTAGAGCCGGTTACAGTGCGGGCTGCACCGTGAAAAGTAATTGTCATACTGCTCATCTGCCAAATTCATACCTTGCTAAGGCATTTCGAGCCATTGTATGGATGAAGGCGCATGACTTAAACGATTGTATAACTATGTCTACAAAACGCGATGCAGCGTCTTATCTTATTCTGTTGATGATTGGTTAAAGTGCATATTATAAGGAGATAATTTCGGAATTTGCATGTTCTCTCCAGGTTATTTCCAATACTATAGCATAGTGATGAAAAAGTGGGTGTGCATACTTGTAATCTTCTCGGCTAACTGGTTAAGCGCTCAGCATGCGGTATTTGCCAGCGACTGCCACCTTTCCGCTTCGCCTATCGAGTTACTTTCGAGAGAACTTGTTGCACATTCTACATCCGATATGCATAAAGTAAGATCAATTTTCCGCTGGATTACTGACAACATTTCTTATCAGGTGCGGCCTGCTTTTACCTCTTCTTACGCAAAACGATATTATAAGGAAGAGGAAGAAGATTCCGTTTTTGGCTACAGCTCTCTCGATGAAAGAATTGCAGCTTCTGTAATTAGGAAAAGAGAAGCAGTTTGCGATGGCTATGCCCGGCTATTTAAAACTCTTTGTGACTACGCAGGCATACGTGCAGAAGTGGTACTTGGGTATGCCCGAACATCAGGCGGCAGGGGGGCACAGTTTCGCTCTAATCACAAATGGAATGCAGTTTTCCTTGATGGGAAATGGCAGCTCCTTGATGCCACATGGGCAAGTGGTTTTATTAGTTTTTCTGGTGATTTCATTCGACACTATGATGATTTCTATTTTCTAACTCCCCCGGATCAATTCATTAGGGATCACTATCCCGAAGATTTATTTTGGACTTTGCTGCAAGAACCGCCTGCCATCAAGGAGTTTTCCAGGTCGCCATTTCGCTATTCCGGTTTTGCAAAAAAGAGGATCGTTTCCTTTAAGCCAGCTTCTGGTGTTATTGAAGCTGCCGCAGGCGATACCCTGTTGTTTGAAGTGGAGGCGTTTGATGAGCATAAGAACTTCTGGATCACTGACAGTGCTATCATCGACACGGCTGAAATTTCTGTATTTGCCAGCTGGCCCAAAACAAAAAATATCGTGAAGGGAGACAAAGCGTACTACTCCTATGTGGTACCTCCGACACCATCCACCTGGTTATACCTGGTCTATAATGAAGAAAATGTTTTGCGTTATAAGCTCGATGTAAGGAAACCCGCTGCAATGGCTGGTAAATAACAAAGGCAGTTTGGCTGCCCATAAGAAGTTAAAATCGAAGCTCCCAGAAGTTGTTCACGACGAAAAAACAGTGGTTTAGCCTTTAGATTTTTTTGCTGATTTAGGAACAACTGAATCAATAAATTTTTTTACACCTTTGGTGACAGAATTATGCAGGCCGGGGGCACACGTCAGCACTAAAAAGAGAACTACATTCATCAGCACGATGGCCATCAGTATACGCCCGAAACTCCAGTCTTCAATATCCCATATCGCAATGAGCGTTGTAATCATTGTATTTTAAACTCCAATTTTATACCATATTACAATACTCCTCCGTAAATACGTTTTGCTCTGCCAAAGATTATAATTGCTTTAACCAAGACGCTGCAGACAGGTCCATAAACCCTGAATATCAACACACTAACCCAAGCATCTAATCTGTATCTTTGCCCTCCTTCAAAAAACCCGCATGAGCGAAGAAAAGAGCTTGAATTTTATTGAAGAAATTATTGAAGAGGACCTCAGGAGTGGTAAGTATAAATCTGTTGTTACACGTTTTCCACCTGAGCCTAACGGTTACCTGCATATCGGTCATGCAAAAAGCATTGTGCTAAATTTCGGCTTAAGCAAGCAATATGGAGGTTATACCAACTTGCGTTTTGATGACACAAATCCCTTAACCGAAGACACGGAATATGTAGAAAGTATTAAGGAAGATGTCCGCTGGTTGGGTTTTGAATGGAAGAACGAGCTGTATGCTTCTGATTATTTCGATAAGCTGTATGCCTTTGCGTTAACGTTGATAAGAAAAGGCAAAGCTTATGTAGATGACTCTTCTCCGGAAGAAATTGCCGCCGCAAAGGGAACGCCTACTGAGCCTGGGGTGGATAGCCCCTTTCGCAACCGTTCTGTTGACGAGAACCTGCAGCTTTTTGAAGAGATGAGACAGGGGAAATATCCTGATGGGGCAAAAGTGTTGCGGGCAAAGATCGACATGCAGCACCCTAACATGCACATGCGCGACCCTCTTATGTATCGCATCAAACATGCGCATCATCATCGCACCGGTGACGATTGGTGCATTTACCCGATGTATGATTTTGCACACGGCCAAAGCGATTCAATTGAAAAAGTAACTCATTCACTCTGTACACTGGAATTTGTACCTCATCGCGATTTGTATGAATGGTTTTTGGAACAACTAGAGATCTTCCCTTCGCGCCAGTACGAGTTTGCAAGATTGAACCTGAGCTACACCGTTATGAGCAAGAGGAAATTGCTTCAGTTGGTGCAGGAAAATTTTGTTGAAAGCTGGGATGATCCGCGAATGCCTACCATCAGTGGCTTACGAAGAAGGGGCTATACTGCAGAATCGTTGCGAAATTTTTGCGACCGGATTGGTGTTGCCCGACGTGAAAACCTGATTGATGTGGGGCTGCTGGAGTTTTGTGTACGCGAACACCTGAATAAAATAGCTTACCGGCGCATGGTGGTCTTCGATCCGTTGAAAATTGTACTCACTAACTACCCGGAAACAATCGGAGATGTAGAAATGCTCACGGGAGAGGACAATCCTGAAGACGAAGCAAGTGGCACCCGTGAAATTCCATTTGGTAGAGAAATCTATATTGAGCAGGAGGATTTTATGGAACATCCACCGAAGAAGTTTTTCCGACTTTTCCCTGGCGGTATGGTGCGGCTGAAACACGCCTATATTATTCGTTGCGATGAAGTAGTAAAAGACGATGCTGGTAAAATTAAAGAGCTCAGGTGCACTTATTTGCCCGAATCAAAAAGCGGTGCCGATACATCCGGCATACAGGTAAAAGGCACCTTGCATTGGGTGGCTGTACAAAATGCGGTGACCGCGGAAGTTCGGCTGTACGAGAGGCTGTTTAAGATAGAAGACATTTCTTCATACGAAGGAGATTTTAAGGACATGATTAATCCTGATTCTTTGGAGGTTGTAAAAACGGTTTATGCAGAACCTGCCCTTAAACATTCCAAAATGGATGAGCGTTACCAATTTTTACGAAAAGGATACTTTACACTCGATTCGAAAGATACCTATCATAGGCTGGTGTTCAACCGTACGGTGACTCTTAAGGATGCCTGGGCAAAAGAACAGAAGAAAACCTAAGCTTGTCAGGCTTGCAGTCGTTTGCATCTTCCGAAAAACATTCCCCATCTGCTCATGAACATGTATACTGCTCTTGTAAAAACAATTTTATGCTTATTGCTCATCAGCAAGGGCCTGTTTTGCAGCGGTCAATCATCGCAGGATCTAATTAAAATCAATCAACTCGGCTACTATACAAAGGGTCCAAAGATCGCAGTGCTCACAAGTGATTATATCAGCGATAACGACCCCAAAACGCGTTTGAAATTTTTTGTTTTGACAGGCAAGGACACTGCCTTTAAAGGCCAATTGAGCTACATTCAACAATCAACTAATTCTCCCATCAAAACACGCATAGCGGATTTCAGCGCCCTTACTCAAAATGGAACTTTCATAATTTACATACCAGATATTGGAAGTTCGTATTCATTTGAAATTAAAAAAGAAGTGCACCGGGCTTCGGCTGTGGCAGGACTGAAAGGTTTTTATTATACGCGGGTATCGATGCCGCTGTCGGAACAATTTGCAGGTAAATGGAAAAGACCAGCAGGGCATCCCGATACCCAGGTGTTGGTGCATGCGTCTGCTGCCACCCCCACAAGGCCAACTGCAACTGTAATATCCTCTCCAGGTGGTTGGTATGATGCGGGAGACTACAACAAGTATATTGTTAACTCAGGTATCACCATGGGCACGTTGCTTTCGGCGTATGAAGATTTTCCAGCTTACTTTAAAATATTAAAAACTAATATTCCTGAAAGCAATAATGCCGTACCCGATATTCTTGACGAGATTCTTTACAACCTGCGGTGGATGCAGACCATGCAGGATCCTAATGATGGCGGGGTATATCACAAGTGTACCAATGCGAATTTCGATGGCATGGTGATGCCTGGAGCGACAAAGCTTCCGAGGTATGTGGTGCAAAAAACGACTGCCGCGGCTCTGGATTTTGCAGCAGTGATGGCACAGTCGAGCCGCATATTGAAAGCTTTTGAAAAGGATTTCAAAGGTTTGTCAGATAGTCTGTTGAAATCCGCAACAGCGGCCTGGCTCTGGGCTGTTAAAAACCCCGCGGTGGTATACGATCAAGAGGAAAATAATAAGAAGTTTGAGCCAAAGATCACTACTGGTGCTTACGGCGACAAAATGCTGTATGATGAATGGTTGTGGGCAGCCGCTGAACTCTTTGCAACAACTGGTACAAAAACATACTTCGACTCTGTTACGAGAAGACTACCTACCGTCACATCGCTCCCTTCCTGGAACAACGTAGGAACGCTTGCTGTGTACACGCTCATACGGCAAAAAAATTCACTTCCTTCCTTTTCACATCATCTTATTCCGGCCTTACACAAGAGAGTGATAGCTTTCGCAGATTCTCTGATAGGCAATGTGTCGACAAATGCTTTTTATACCGTGATGGGTGGAGCAAAAACAGATTTCATCTGGGGAAGCAGTGCAGTCGCTGCTAATCAGGGAATTGCTTTAGTCAACGCCTATCTTATTACTAAGGATAAAAAATATGTTGATCATGCCCTTGGCAATCTTGATTACCTGCTTGGCAGAAATGCTACAGGATACTGCTTTTTAACAGGGCTTGGTAGTAAGCGAGTAATGCGTCCGCATCATCGGCCGTCCATTGCAGATGGAATTGACGAACCTGTGCCTGGCTTACTTTCGGGCGGCCCAAACCCAGGGAAGCAGGACAAATGCCATTATGAGTACAGCGATCCGGAGCGGGCTTTTTCAGACACCGATTGTTCCTATGCTTCAAACGAGATAGCCATCAACTGGAATGCTCCTTTCGTATACCTGGCGAATGCATTGGAGGCGTTGCAGAAGCAAGCTGGATATTAATTTTTGCACATGGAAGAGTCGTTAGTTTCTTATCCAGTACTATTTGATTTCACTACAAAAATTCTGAGATGCATTGGCGCGACCGCCGACGATGCACAACTGGCAGCAAAGGTGCTCATCTCTGCGGACGTCCGCGGAATTGATTCGCATGGCGTAGCTCGCCTTAGCGGTTATGTGCGCCTGTTTGACGTTGGACGTGTCAATTCCACTCCAGATATAAAAATTGTTCATGCAACACCTTCTACCGCAACAGTGGACGGCGATAAAGGACTTGGCCTGGTTGTAGCACCGAAGGCAATGCAAATAGCTATTAACAAGGCGCGTGTGTCTGGCACCGGCTGGGTATGCGTAAAGAACAGCAATCATTTTGGTATTGCAGCAGCACATGCCATGCTTGCGTTGGAGGAAGATATGATTGGCATTGCTATGACCAATGCCAGTGCACTTGTTGCGCCTACTTTTTCACGGGAACGGATGCTTGGCACTAACCCCATTTGTGTGGCAGTACCGGCCGGCAGGCAACCACCATTCGTAGCAGATTTAGCAACTACAACCGCTGCGAACGGGAAGCTGGAAATTTTGCAACGAAAGAAAATGGATGCTCCGCTAGGCTGGATTCAAGATGCAGATGGCAACCCAACGAGCGATGCTTTTGCTCTAAAAACTAATGGGGCATTATTGCCTTTAGGCAGTAGCAAAGAACACGGAAGTCACAAAGGTTATGCTTTGGGAGCCATCGTTGATATATTTTCCGGTGTGTTAAGCGGAGCCAACTATGGACCCTGGGTTCCCCCTTTTCCTGCCTATGTCCCCATGCCTGTTGAAATGCCCGGTGAAGGTATCGGACATTTTTTCGGTGCCATGAGAATTGATGCCTTTCGTACTGCAGAACAATTTAAAGCAGATATGGATAAATGGATTGAGCGCTTTCGTTCGGCAGAACCGATTGATGGGAATGAAAGGGTATTGATCCCCGGCGATCCTGAACGTGAAACGGAGAAAACGAGGATGGAGCAGGGCATACCTCTGCATCTTTCAGTACTCGAAGATCTCAACAATCTTGCAGAAAGATTTGGCGTAGCTCCTGTTAATGCTGCCCAATAACGTGCGACATTCTGCTTCTCTATTCTTTTTCTGAATCGATGAGAGCAAAGTTTTTAAATCTTGTTTCTGTTCATCAGCTAATTTTGCGGCTCATTAAAACTGCATAGGCCTGCTTATGAAAATCATGAAGTTTGGAGGTACCAGCGTTGGACTTCCTCAGCGGATGCATCACGTTGCAAGCTTGATTACAAAAGATGATGAGGAGAAGATAGTTGTACTCAGCGCAGTGTCAGGCACCACGAATGCACTGGTAGAAATCTCTTCTTTAATTGCAAAGAGTGAAAGAGATTCGGCAAAAAGCAAGATAGATGCACTGCACGAACAATACAAAAGATTTGTGGAGGATCTGGTCTCCGATACAGAAGCACTAAGCAAAGCAAATGAGATCATAAGGGAGCATTTTGAGTTTCTAAATATTATTTTGAAGATCTCTTTCAGCGAAGCTTTGAATAAAGATATCCTCGCACAGGGGGAACTTATTTCTACCAAACTTTTTTCTGTGTATCTGTCGCAGGAAAGTATTGAGCATGTGTTGCTTCCTGCACTGAACTTCATGACGATCGATGAAAATGACGAGCCGCAGGTTTCCACTATCAAAGAAAAGATTTCACAACAGCTAGGTAACTATCCTACCAACAGAGTGTTTATTACGCAAGGATTTATTTGTCGCAATGCAAGGGGAGAGGTAGACAACCTGAAACGCGGCGGCAGCGATTACACGGCCTCTTTAGTTGCAGCTGCTGTAAATGCATCTGTTTGCGAGATCTGGACGGATATTAGCGGCATGCACAATAACGATCCGCGTGTGGTGAACAAAACTGTGCCTGTAGAGCATTTAAGTTTTGATGAAGCTGCTGAACTCGCTTATTTCGGCGCCAAAATATTACATCCCGCTTCCATCTGGCCGGCGCAGCAATACAACATACCTGTGAAGCTGTTGAACACGATGGAACCTGAAGCAAAAGGAACGACAATTTCATCAGCAACTTTCTCACAAGGTGCTAAAGCTGTTGCTGCCAAGGACGGAATAACTGCAATCAAGATCAAGAGTAGCCGTATGTTGCTTGCTTACGGTTTCCTGCGTAAAGTGTTTGAAATCTTTGAAAAGTACAAGACTTCCATTGACATGATCACAACATCCGAAGTAGCCGTGTCTGTAACAATAGACAACAACAGGTGTTTAGCAGCAATCATCAAAGAACTGGAAGCACTTGGCACTGTAGAAGTAGACAGCGATCAAACAATCATATCGATAGTTGGTAGT
>DASQNW010000067.1:0-5931 GCA_035644775.1 Chitinophagaceae bacterium
TCCTTCGGCCAGCAGGTAATCACCGGCAACTGGGTAATATCAGGATTGTCTCTGTTGATCACTTGCTGGCACTCGCCCCTGCCCGACCTTACTTTAGGCATCCAACTCGCAAAGGTTCCAAGCTGGGGCAGCAACTTCAGCTTGTCAATAATATTTTCTTTGGGAGAAGAAAGAAGATGAAAAAGCTTTTCTATTTCTTTGGCTACATCGTCGAGAGCGGCAACACCAAGTGCAAGGCACATTCGTCGTTCGCTGCCGTAGGCATTCATCAAAACTGGAAACGGATACCCGGTGTTTTCGAACAGCAAAGCCTTGCCTCCACCCGGCATTTTACTGATGCGGTCAGTGATCTCAGCCATTTCTAACCTGGGATCTACATATTCGGAGATCCGCACCAGCTCTCCTTCACTTTCCAGAACGTCAATAAACTGATGTAAATTTTTATAAGCCATGCTCCGCAAAATTAACAACCGGGGGAGCGGATTTGTTGTTAATTATTGAGGCACCTTAGGACAGCCGTAGCCTTTGCGGCGACCACCGCCTCCACCGCCCAAACCTCCATCACCAAGACGAAACGAAACAGTGAGCCCGGTGAGATAGTAAAGGTCTTTTTGTTGTGCACTGCCACGCTGTTCTCCTTTAAGAGGATATACAGGATTGCCGCCAGGAACTTCGTCGCCGCGGTATGCAAGTGCTGCTGCAATCTCGCCGCGTTCTGCTATGAGGTCGTTCTCGTCTGCATAATTGGTACTAACATCATCCAGGTAGTCGGTAAACAGCTTCCGGATGCCTATTTCGGCCCCAATGCGCACCCTGTCGCTCAAGGCGTATTTGATGCCACCGCCAAACGGTAAAGCAAATTGCGTCAACGAGTAGGGTTTCTGCTCAGGATATTGAGGCAGGCCTTGTCCCTCGGTGCTTAACGGTTTTAAAAAGACTTTCTCGTTTTCAGTAGTGAGCACATAAGGATTGTAATGATAAACGGCCAGCCCACCAAACACATATGGCGACCAGCGTCGAGAATCCATATCGAACGTGTAGAATTCACCTAACAAGCTGACTTCTACGAGATCGGATTCAAAGCCGAGGTTTCGAAACTTGAGGTAATCTTTTGAAATATACCGGTCACTACCTGCGAGTTGAGCGTAGGTGAACCCGCCGCGAAGCATGAACCTTGAGGAAAGCTCATAGCTGCCAGTGATGCCGATAGCAGGCCGTGTGAGCTTTCCCACAAACAACTTGTCTGTGAGATCGCCCTGGTAATTGCTGATGCCGCCAAACAAGCCTAAATGTAGCTGCGCAACAGCGGCAAAAGGGAACAGGATCAAAAGGAAAAGAAGTTTTCGCATTCGGATGATTTGGTTAATTGATGAGCAAATTTAAGACCACGAGCCACTGAACTTATTAGCTTAGAACGACAAAGCTGCAAACTTATTGGATAACCGATTGTGAGAGATTAAACGTAGGTTCAATGCCCAGACCATGCCTTTCTGAAACGCTAACATTCCCTTCATTAAAAGATATTCCAATGGCGAGATCTTCTTCCAGCAATAATGGGCCATCCATATCTACATAGTCCAGCAATGGAAGCAGGTGTGCCAATGCCGCTGAACCAATAGTGGATTCATTCATGCTACCCGCCATTATCTTTAAACCTAGTGTTCTTCCTTTCTCTATCATTCGTAAAGCGGGGGTTATTCCACTGCATTTTGTGAGCTTGATATTGATGCCATGAAAATGATGTACACATCGCTCAACATCTTCTTCAAAAACACAACTTTCATCTGCAATTAATGGCAAAGGCGATTTCTGGTAAAGCCACTTCATGCCCTCCCAATCATCTTTCTGCAGCGGCTGCTCAATGAACTCTACGCCTAGTTCGTTGAAGACTGATATCTTTTCCAATGCTTCTTCCTTTGTCCAGGCTGCATTTGCATCAATGCGAAATATCGACTTTGTATGCTGTCGCAAAGCTTGAATGATTTCTATGTCCTTGTCAGTTCCCAGTTTAATCTTGTAAATAGGCCAGGGCTTTTCGCTGATTTTCTCAATCATTTTCTCGATTGTGTCGATGCCTATAGTGTAGTCGGTTAAGGGCTTTGTTGCTTTCCCTTTTTGCCAAAGCTCCTGCAAGGGCATTCGCTTCATCTTTCCATACAGGTCCCACCCTGCCATATCGAGAGCACTTACAAGAAAAGGATTCTTTGGAAATAGATGGTGCAGGTAGTGCCAGTAGCGTTCCGGCTCCGTGAAAGCAAACTTTTCCACGAACAATTTCTTTCGTCTGAGGTCTTGCAGCATTTGCTCCGTGGTGATGTTGTAATACCTGATGGCGGGCGCTTCGCCAAAGCCAATGTGGCCTAAATGCTCCAGTGTTACCACCAGTGTTGGCTGATGTGTTTTTGTGCCTCTGGAAATAGTAAAAGGGTGCCTGAATTTGAGATCGAAGGAATAGGCGTTTAATTTCATAACTGCTGATCGGAAAAGCTAAAAGCAGCAATCATGCACGGCCACTTTTTTGAACCAATTCTTTTATTTGCTGTGTAAATTCTTTTTCTTTCAAAAGCTGCTCAAGCGTCATGTGCATTCTGTAACGCCAATAGTGCGCCGGATCAGCGGGTATATTAATCCGCTCCTCGTGTGGGTTTTCTCTCCGCAATTCAGCACTCATACCAAGCAGATCCTGTAGCTGAAAGATGCTCCACATGGCTGGTGAATAAAAATGCTGCATGATAATGGCGCGATTTATCCAGGGCTCGCAGAAATGAGGTGCGCTTCCATGCTCGCCTAAAACATAATTGAAGAAGCGCTGAGTTTTTTCCCGGTCTTCTTCCCACCACCCACGTATGGTGCTCATGTCGTGCGTAGAAGGTGTAACCACCGATAGATAAGGAGCCTGCTTTGGATGGAAAAACTCCACTTTGGGGTCTTTTGGCATGCGCTGAATTTCAAGGCTTAGAATGGCTAACTGCTTCATCACATCGGGAACACTGTGCGGCACCATGCCCAGGTCCTCGCCGCAGATGAGCATGTTGGTCGCTTCCTTCAAAGCGGGTAATTTTCTCAGCGCTTCTGTTTTCCAAAACTGATCGTGACGATGGTAGAAATAATGATAATAAAGCTCTCTTAACCTGTCTTTCCTGTAATCATCCAAAAATTGAAAAGAAGTGGTTTGATCTATGGAGATGCGAAAATGAAACTTCTGTTGCTCGCTTCCTTCCTCTTCGAAAAGGAGCACGTTAGAAACCAGGTCAAACAAACCCTGCTTCAATAGGGCATTGTCTTCGTTGTCGTCTTGTGCTTCAAAATATGCTTCAATCTTTTTTTGCGTGTCGAAGGCTTCTTTAAGATCATAACCACCTCGTTCGTTGGTCTGCAGAAATTCAGTTATTATAAAATCTGCATGTGCACCAAACAAGCGGCGGATCACTTCATCTTCGATGAAAGGCTTGCAGAACCGATTGTAATCGAACCAGATTCCTCTTTCAGAAAATTCAGTAATGTCCATGGCAAGTGCCGGAACAAACCGGCCCATGATGCCTTCTACCGCATCAACGGGAATACTCCAGATCCTGAAGAACCCTAGTATATGATCAATTCGAAAAGCGTCAAAATAATGGCTCATTTGCTCGAAACGCAAGCGCCACCATTCAAAATGGTTCTCCTGCATCTTCTGCCAATTGTAGGTAGGAAAGCCCCAGTTCTGTCCCTTCACAGCAAAGTCATCGGGTGGTGCACCAGCCTGATGCTCCATGTGGTACAATTCAGGAGCTGTCCACGCATCGCAGCCATTCCGGTAGATGCCGATAGGAATATCACCTTTCAGAACCAGACCTTTCTTGTGAGCATATTTCACTGCGTCTTTCAACTGCAAGTGCAGATGGTACTGCACAAAATACCAGAACGCCACGTGGTCAAATTGGCGTGATTTGGGAGCGCATAAGCGCTGAACTTCTTCTTCCGAATAAGTGGCATACGATTTCCATTTTCCAAATTCACTGGTGCCATACTTATCGCGTAAAAAACAGAATGCAGCGTATGGAACAAGCCAGTGTTTGTTAGCCTCAAAAAACTCTTTGTACTCGGCTTCTTTTAAAAAAGCAAAATCGTTTAATTCAAAAAGTTCACGGAGCGTGTTGATCTTGAAGTTCAGAACAGTTTCGTATTCTACATGGGCGAGTTCATTCAGCTGTTTTTTCTTTTTAGAAAGAGCCTTAATGATGGCTGCATGTTCCTTGCCCGCCACCTGTTCCAGGTTGATGTACAGCGGATGCAGGGCAAAAGCAGAGATAGCTGCATAAGGATAAGAATCCCGCCAGGAATAAGTTGCCGTAGTGTCATTGATCGGCAGCAGTTGTATTAATTGTAAACCTGCCGCCTCGGCCCAGTCTACCAGCAGTGGTATATCAGCAAACTCCCCTATTCCAAAACTTTCTTTCGACCGTAAACTGAACACAGGAATAGCAACTCCCGCACCCTTCCACCTGTTGTGTGGAAAATTGATAAAACCGTCGTGGATGAATGTTTTTTGAACAGAAGGAGGTGTGGAATATATGGTGCGGTTATCTCCTTCTTCAAAAGCAACAAACTGCTTCTTTTTGTTGTGGTAAATGCCGTATTTGTAAGAAAGCGGAAAGGTTGCGTCTTCAAGATCAACGTCTACTTTCCACCATTGTCCCTCTCTTCGCAGCAGCACCGGTTCTTCTGTTTCCCAGTTTTTCAAAGCTGCACAATTTCCTAGCAGGCAAATGCATTCATTGTTGGTGAGTAGAGGAGCTTTTACTTTGAAGCTATGTGTATAAAAACTGCTGCTATGACTCTTAGATTGCTTGTTTTGCTTTAACAACACCTCCTGGAATGGTGCGGTAAAAAATACATTCTCAATTTGCCCGCTGAAGTTCCAACTGTCTACTACTGTAATGTGTGTGGCAACAGCAGGCAGCAAACGGTGGGCTTCTCCATCAGTTAATACAACACCATTCTCGTCTTTATAAATGTAGCGATAGTGAACTGTTTCTGTAGATTCCGTTTCGATAGAAAGATGCCAAAAGTCTTCATTTAAGAAGCTCATAGCAATGGGGTTTGAGGCATCGTCACATCCGAGTTGCTTTAGGTTTCCTGTAATGTAAAGCGATTGGCCAAAGCGCGTGCTGAACCTTAGATAGAAATCAATCTTCATCAAAAACGAATTATACGTGCTCTATAGTTACGACACAATAAACGGCGAAATTAAGCATAGCCAATGGAAGAATGAACTTTGCGTAACTCCTGCTGAAAATTGCACAAGTTTAAAGAACTGCATTACATTTGTGCCAAACATGGAAAATGGAAGTAAAAAGAAATAATAGAGGATTATACTGGATTCTATTTTTTATTTCAACTGCACTACTGATCGTGGCTATCGCTACTCACTGGCCATGGCTTACGTTATTGCTTCCATTTGTTACTACTTTCTTCGTAAAGGCTATGGATATCATGTAGCCCCACGTGATCTGGTGTTAGTTAATCCAAGGCGTTTAGGCTGCAATAGAATTAAATGCCGGTTTGCGAGTTGCAGGTCCTGATACTGGTTCTCAGTATAAATTATTATCTCAATTTTCATTTAGAAAAAAGCACAGCGAGTAATCCGCACTATCTGATATACCCAAGGATCTTCAGCATGCTTTGAGCAGTTTGCTCTTTTGCATAAACCCAGTCAACCAGTTTACCATTCTTGTCGTGCTCCACTATTATGTGCTTTGGTGAAGGAATGAGGCAGTGCTTAATGCCACCGTAACCGCTGATTTGATCCTGGTAAGCACCGGTGTGAAAGAAACCAACGTATAGCGGCTCGTCGCCGTTCGGTTTTGGTAAAAAAACTTCATTGATGTGCTCTTCTGAATCATAATAGTCATGGCTGTCGCAGGTAATGCCACCCAGCACCACACGCTG
>DASQNW010000068.1:0-3129 GCA_035644775.1 Chitinophagaceae bacterium
GATGCAGATAAGGTCAATTACATCCATTATTTTAACCGTGTTTTACCAAAAGTGCGGAGTGGCGGGATTATCTTAGCGGATAATGTGCTCTTTCATGGACAGGTACTGGACGATGAGATCAAAGGCAAGAATGCAAAAGCCATTCAAGCTTTTAACGAGCATGTAAGGCAACGGACAGATGTTGAAAAGCTGTTATTGCCACTGAGGGACGGGATGTACCTGATTCGGAAATTGTAGTTTGAAATCCAATTGTCAACCATAAATGTGTCCGATGCAAAAAAGACCATTCCAGTTTCTAGCTTGCCTCCTTTTTCTAGCACTGTCTTCTTCTGCCCAGCATGCTTCCATTCATGTAAAAGATTATATCGTAAAGTTCAGGGATATTGCCATTGAGGAAATGAAACGTACTGGTGTTCCTGCCTCCATTACTTTGGCGCAAGGTATTCATGAATCGGATGCGGGCCGCAGTAACCTAGTCATGCGCTCCAACAATCATTTTGGTATCAAATGCAAATCCGACTGGAAAGGGGAAAGCGTCTCACATGACGATGATGCACGTGGTGAATGTTTCCGTAAATATGATTCCCCGTTTCAGTCCTATATCGATCATTCCGATTTTTTAAAAACCCGCTCTCACTACGCATTTCTTTTCAACCTGGATCCAACCGATTATGAAGGTTGGGCACATGGCCTCAAGAAAGCCGGGTATGCTACCAATCCGAAGTATCCTCAAATCCTAATCAAATTGATCCGTGACTATAACTTGCAGGATTACACGCTTGTTGCGTTAGGTCATAAGGAACCAACATTTCAAACAGAGCCTGTCGTGACCACTACAAGAACACCACAAGTAATTCAGGAAGCTAAAAGGGAAGACCGCAATGAGGAAGAAGTGACAGCTAAATATGCTGAAGGTATTTTCAAGATCAATGACACCAAAGTGATTTATGTAAAAAAAGGCACTGCTTTTCTAGTAGTTGCCAATGAATATGATCTTTCCCTGGCCAGGTTGTTTGATTTCAATGACATGCAACCAACGGAAACCGCTACACGTAACCAGCTGGTTTACCTGCAGCGTAAGCGTAAAAAAGGAAGCAGTGCTTTTCATATTGTAGCAAAAGGAGAAACCCTGCACGACATTGCACAGGCGGAGGGTATCCGGCTTGAGAATTTGATGGAGTTGAACTCACTGAAAGCAGGTATGCAACCAGCTCCAAGTGAGAAGCTTTACCTGCAAGAAAATGCTGCTGCGATGCCAAAATTAATGACAGCTTCATCCAATGTAGCTATGTATACGGCTAAACTACAGGTGGAAGCAGCAACAGATAATTATACACTACATACAGTGCAATCAAAGGAAACACTTTATGCCATTTCAAAAAAGTACAGTGTTAGTGTAGAGGATATTATGGAATGGAATGGAATGGAATCACGGGAACTCAAGTCTGGCCAGCAATTACGTATAAATACAAAAATCAATGTCAACAATCAAGGTACACGATAAGTCGTTTGAGATCTATTTGCCGGAAGCGAAAATACAGGAGCATGTAAAGGCACTGGCACAGCAGATCAACAAGGATTATGTTGGTAAAAAGCCCTTGTTTATTGCTATATTGAATGGCTCGTTCATGTTTGCCTCCGACCTGTTCAAGTACCTTACTATTGATGCAGAAATCTGTTTCATAAAGCTGGCTTCTTACAAAGGCATGAAGTCAAGCGGAAATGTAGTTACTGCTATTGGCCTGGACCAGGACCTTATTGGCAGAGACGTAGTAATTGTGGAAGACATTGTAGATACAGGTAAGACCCTCCATGAGTTTCTGCCTAAATTGCAACACCAACAACCAGCATCGCTGAAGATCGTCACATTGCTTCATAAGCCAGAGGCGTTAAAGCATCCATTGACAATAGACTATATCGGGTTCAGCATACCCAACAAATTCGTTGTAGGCTACGGTTTGGACTATGATGGCCTGGGACGTAATTTAAAAGAAATCTATCAGGTTACTACGCCTGCTTGATTTTTTGAAGGTTATATTGTACCTTATAGCCATTAATTACCCGTGAAAAAGCGCTGTTATATTATCGTCTTTTTATTGTACTCCATATTGGTGCAAGCCCAGCAACATTATCTTAAGGGAGAAGTAAGGGATGAATCAGGCAATCTGCTCCAGAATGTCAGTATTCGGCATGTTCGAAGCGGGTATGTTTTCTATTCAGGCTTATCTGGTGGATTCGGAATTCAGAGCACTACTCAAACTGATTCTCTTATTTTTTCAAAAGATGGTTTTCATAAGTTGTCTATCCTGGCCAGAGCCTCGGGATTCAATACGGTAACATTAAAAAAGAATGGATCCAGTACGAAAGGGCTGGGGTTCAAGTTGATTTCATTAACTAACGGTTTCAAGAAAGAGGCACAACAGCAATGGTTTGTGGGCGATGAAAGTTATGCCAGCACCATTGAAAATGGATTTGTTCCTGCCGACAGGTATGCCTCAACACGGCTATCACTCAATGTTGACAAAGCATCATACAGTAACATCCGCCGCTTTCTAAATTCAGGTAAGCAAGTACCACCAGATGCAGTTCGCATGGAGGAAATGATCAACTATTTTAATCTACGTTATACACCACCACCATCAGGTAAAACGTTTGAGATACAATCCACACTGACTACTTGCCCCTGGAACGAAACCAATCACCTGCTGTTTGCCCGTGTAACATCAAAAAAGATCGATACGGAAAGTCTTCCTCCAACACATTTGGTTTTCCTGATCGATGTATCGGCTTCCATGGATATGGATAACCGGATGCCGCTTATCAAAGCTGGTTTTACCGGTTTGGTCAATAACCTCAGGCCTAAGGATTCCGTTTCACTGGTCGTTTATGGAGGTACCACCGCTGTTTTGTTGAAAAGCGTAAGCGGAGGAGACAAAACCCGCATTTTGCAAACGATTGATAGTCTTGAAACCGGTGGTTCCACTCCTGGCGAGTCCGGTATCCGATTGGCTTATACAATTGCCAGAAAGCATTTCATAAAAGATGGGAATAACAGGGTGATTCTTGCCACCGATGGTGATTTCAATGTTGGAGCACGTAGTGAAACGGAATTGGAAGAAATGATCACTG
>DASQNW010000069.1:0-5066 GCA_035644775.1 Chitinophagaceae bacterium
AAGTTGTTCCGGTGTGCGGCCGATAAGCTTTCCATAAGCCGCATTTACGACTGCCACCTTTAGATCTTCACCCTGCAACACAATAATGCCAACGGTAGCATCCTTCACTAAACTGGAAAATCGTTGTTCACTTTCTTCTATCTTTTTGCGTGCCAGCACTTCTTCAGTGACATCTATGAAAGTGGCCTTTGCTTTTCCTGCTTCAATCCGGTTGAAATCAAGAAGGTTGTTTACCAATCGAAGCAGGCGAAGGGCGTTGCGATGAGTGGTTTCTATTGTTTCTCGATCTTCATTGACTTCGCTTTTTCCATTATTCAACAACTCTTCCAACGACCCTAATATTAGTGTTAGTGGGGTGCGGAATTCATGTGAAATATTGGTAAAAAAAGCAGTTTTGGTTCTGTCGATTTCTGCCAAAGCTTCGGCACGTTTGCGTTCTTCTTCATAGGCTAACACACTGTTTACTTCCAATGCAATCTGGTCGGCAACCAATGTTGTAAACTGCCGGTACGAGTCGTCGTATTTTCTATACGGATTTAACGCCGCTAATAAAATAGCATGCGGATGTTTTTGTCCTGCAGTGGTAATGGGAATGTGAATGAAATGCGTCGGTTCAACTTCCCATGCACCCGTTGGCAGATTAGTTTTGCTGCCATTGTTTTGTGAAACGATGATTTGGTTGGTTTCGTAGGCTTTACAAAGATTAAATGTCTCTTCAAGTGGTTCTGTTATATCAACTTCTTTTAATGAAACAAGTCCCTCATCAATACCTGACCGTGCAATCGGTTTTGCAGTTATTCCCTCAATTTTATAGATTATTGCGAAGGGGAAATCTTTGTTGTTTTTTTCGAAAGCAGCGGCTGCATTTCTGAAAATTGCATCCACTGTTTTCTCATCTGCTGCAAGGTTGGTAAAATTTTTCAATGAAGTTAATTGCCGCTCACCAATTACTGTTGCCGTGGTTTCATGTACGGCGGCAAACACACCGCCGACTTCACCCGAATTAAGGCGAATAGCACTATACGAATACGTCCAATATGATTCTTCAATATAACCAAAGCGTTCGAGCAACAGTAGGCCATCATCTATCCAGGTTGCCTCACCGGTTTGCATTACACTTTCCAGCATTGGTCCTATGGTGTCCCAAATTTCTGCCCATACTATTTTTGCCGGGCTGCCAAGTGCTGATGGATGCTTGGTGCTTCCAAGTGCAGTTCGCCACGCATTATTATAAATGAGCCGAAGGTCTTTACCGAGCCAGAGCACAATTGGGAAACGGGAGTCAAGACAAATGCGGACTGAAGTCTTTAAACTTTGATCCCAGTTTTCGGGACTGCCCAGGGGTGTAGCCGACCAATCAAAATTTCGGATTAGTTCGCCCATTTCGCCGCCGCCAGTTAGAAATTCAGACATATTTGTTTGGGGCCTGGGAGAGATATTCATGAGCAGTAAATCGAAAAGGTAAGTTAAGGTACTGTTTTTACCGATGTGCAGACTTAGGTAGATGGGACAGAAACTTAATAAGGCCCGCTGAGTGACCTGTGCTTAATAAGTTCAAATTTGTTGGTGCTCAAAAAAGACGTGGCAAATTTGATAAGCTTTTCAGCAGCAAACCTCAAGTTGTGATTTATAACGCAGACTGGCACAAGTGGGTGCCTTGTGGATGAAGGCGGCACATCTTCGGACTGACTACCTAATAAAAGCGTTTGATGGGCAGACTAAAAGTAGAGGGTGAAAAAATATTTACCTCACCCATTATCTTGCGGAGCAATAGTCGTTGAGTGAGCAACAGCACTAAATGCATTTACATCATAAGTTTAGAAAAACATGGCTATTGATTAGGTGGTGAGCAATTAATCAATTTTGTTTCGTAACAAACCACAGCACCTTTGTTATTTAGTGTATTTTTCAAATCCTAACAGTAGATATTTTGAAGGGTAGCAATAGCCTTTTGCTTTAACAATATTGAATGAAAAAAAAATTAACGCGGCGTAGCTTTTTAACGAGTGCTTCCACTTTGGCTGCATCTGCTACTGTTGCCGGTTTTATTCCGGTAAGAGAAAAAAAAGAAGGAGAAGAATATCTTACAGAAGGAGAAGATCTTTCAATCCCCGTTTCGCCAAAAACTGATAAGATTTCTATTTCTTCCGATCAGGCGCTGAACCTGGCACCTGCCAAATGGATCTGGTATCCGGCAAAAAGAATTTTACCCAACACGTTTTTTCATTTCCGAAAAACTTTCGACACAAAAAAAGGAATCCGGTCGGCAACAGGTTGGATTGTAGGAGACAGCCGGTACGTGCTTTTCTGTAATGGTCAGCGTATACAATTTGGTCCAGCACCTTCCGATCCGCGATTTACAGAAGCAGACCCGGTAAATCTTACCACCCTTCTAAAGCAGGGGCAGAACACAATAGGCGCAACGGTTTTGTATTACGGTTTCGGCGATGGTACCTGGCCGGCAGGAAAAGCGGGATTCATTTTCAGGCTGGATATTGTCTACGAAGATGGAGCAGAAGAAACAGTTGTAAGCGACACAACATGGAAGGCGCAGTTGGCAAAAAGTTGGCGTGCCGGTATGTACAAACGCTGGTACCTGCGGTCCCTACAGGAGTCGTTTGATGCACGCCTGTATCCGTTTGGCTGGAATGAATCTGGCTTCCAGGAAGACAGAAGTTGGAAGCCTGTGATTATAACCGGCAATGCTGCTGAAAAAACAGCACTGGCGACGGCTATCAGCGACTACATGTTTGATTCAGGTTCGCCGGAAGTCAGTCAGCTGCGAAAACGGTTGATACCGCTAATCAGGGAAGAGGCGGTGCCTGTTGAAGGGTTAGCAGAAAGTCACCTGGTTCACTGGCAGGTTCCACCCGAAGAATACTTTGACATGGTAACTGCTGATGCTTTTGAAGGTGTAAAAACGACAAGTGCAGAAGCAAAAGGAGAACAGAAGTGGAGCGGCCGTTTACAGGGTCAGGAAAAAGGTTGTGTGCTAACATTTGAACTGAAAGAACAGGTTGTTGGCTGGCCTTATTTTTCTATAGAAGCGCCAGAAGGAACCATCATAGAATTGATGGTGCAGCAGGGCCATGTACCGTTTGATAAAGGCGGGCCTGCCCTGATCAATAACAACCTTAATTCCTGGAGCCGATTTATTTGCAAAGAAGGGCAGAATAAATTTATTACGTTCGACTTTGAAAGCGTGAAATGGATACAATTGCATATTCGTGGTGCGGCCGGAAACTTCCTTGTCGCCAATGCAGGTGTTCTGCGCCGGGTTTACCCTTTCACGCAGACTCCTGAACTGACCACCTCAGATGCCGCTTTGCAAAAACTGTTTACCGCATCTTTTAATACGATCCTCAATAACTCGCAGGAAACCATTGTGGACTGCATGGGTCGTGAGCGGCAGCAATACAGCGGCGACATCGGACATGTCGTACATATGCTGCACAGAGCTTATGGAGAGCAGCGTTTGCCGGCACGGTTTGTCAGCACCTTCAGCCAGGGCATGACTCTGGACGGCTTTTTTATGGATAGCTGGCCGGCATACGACCGACTGAATCGACTGGCACAACGACAACTGGGGCTCACTCCATGGGGGCCGCTACTCGACCACAGTGTTGGCTTTACATATGATTCCTGGTATCATTACCTCTATACAGGAAGAAAAGAAGATCTGGAAGAAGTGTATCCGCGACTAGTACGTTTTTATCAGTATCTCCGCACTATGTGGAAACCGGGCATATTAATTCCGGTAGAAAACCTTGGAGTGCCTGCGGTTTGGATGGATACTGATTCATACAAAGCACAGCGGCATAAACAATGTGCGTTTAACCTTTACATAGCCGGGATGCTCAAAGAAGCCTTTGGACCGCTGAGTATTGCCTTTGGCAGGAAAGACCTTCAAAGCGAAGCACTGGCGATGTGCGATCAATTAGTAAAGGCTGTTCGGAAAAACTTCTGGAGCGCACAGGAAGGTATGCTGATAGTGAACCTCCCGTGGCTGAAAGAAGAAGGGGAGCAGCGTACTTGCGAACGATCCATCTCTCAGTTTATCCTGAGTGGCTTTGCCACCGAAAAAGAAAAGAAGGCACTGGCGACAGAATTCATTAAAACACCAGCTCGATTGGGTTTGTGTTATCCCCCCAATGCGCATTGGCGGTATTGGGCCCTGTCTGCCTGTGGTCAGATACAGCCGGTGTTGAACGAACTACGCACCAAGTGGTTGTCCTTGCCGGCCGTGCAGCAAAACAACACAATGCCCGAGACATGGCACCAGGTGCCTGATACACATGCACAATATAGCCATGCTTCGATAGCGCCTATCTATGTGGCATATATGTGTTTGGCTGGTGTAACAGTTCTGGAACCAGGAGCCGGACGAATAAGGATACACCCCCAGCCCGGAGATATTGCGCAGGCTTCAATTACGAATTACACACCACATGGTCCGGTAAAAGTTGGTTGGAATGGAGCAAAAGGAAGCAGGGAAATGATATTACAAGTTCCAGGCGGCGTGACAGCAGAACTTTGGCTTGATGAGCGGGAAAGAATTCAGTTGACACCTGTTCGGAAAGAAAACGGGATGGCTGTTTATCTATTAACGCCCGGCACTATATGGCGGCAGGTTCTTATGTTCACATAGAGAAGTAGTGTTGGGGAGTTCGGTAGCATCACGAACAATACTTCCCTTGGTAAAGGCACTACAATAACTAATTTTTTCCATGCTAATGCAGTTCCAATTGATCTTAACTGGTTGAAATCAAATAATCAACAAGGACCTGTAAATGATTGAGGGGGAAATGAAAAGGCAACAGTAAAGGTTCTCATACTGTTCTTCATCAGTCTTGGATCATCCTGATTGGCTTGGTTGCGCAATTTTTCTCTTATTGATGATAAGAACGTAACCCTTTTCTGCGCTGAAGGACAAAAAAAAGCCGGTCTTTTAAACCGGCTCCTGCAAGAGTTGATTCCAAAAAATCGAAATAATAAATAAACTTAACAAATAAAAATTAAGACTAATAAAAGTGAAAATCTAAATCGAATAAATGAACTAACTATAA
>DASQNW010000070.1:0-11201 GCA_035644775.1 Chitinophagaceae bacterium
CATCGTCCACCAGTTCTCCCACAGCAATAGCAAGTCCACCGAGCGTAAGTGTATTGATAGAAATATCAAACAATTTAAAAACAATAGCTGTTATAATAAGTGATAATGGAATGGCCGTTAAAGTGATAACTGTTGTGCGGAAGTTCAACAGGAAAAGAAATAAAATTATGATGACAAGAATAAATCCGTCGCGTAATGCATGCTCGACATTCGTTATGGAATTGATGATGAAACTTCTTTGCTGGAAAACATCTGTATGAATCTTGATGTCCTTGGGTAAAGAGGCTTGTATCTCAGCCACGGCAGCCAGCACATCTTCAGTGAGCGTGACGGTACTTGCCGTAGGTTGTTTTTCTACACTTAGAATGACGGCAGGTTTTCCATTAAACGAACCATCACCTCGCTTAATGCCTCCGCCAAGTTTCACTTCTGCCACTTGCTGCAAAGTCACCACTGCTCCGTTTTCTGCTTTGATAACTGTGTTGGCAATGTCCTGAATGTCTGTTGTTCTCGCAATATTTCTTATCAATACTTCTGTTCCTGCATGATTCACAAAGCCACCTGTAGTGTTCACATTAGTTGATTGCAACGCTTTATCAATATCATCTATCGAAACACCAAATTGTCTCATCTGCACGGGAGAAACCAACACCTGGTATTGCATTCTTTCCCCACCTATGGGAATTACCTGAGAAACTCCTTTAATGCTCATTAGCCTTCTCCGCAATGTGAAGTCGGCAATAGTTCTCAACTCCATGGGCGTAGTAGAATCTGCCGTGATTGCCATCAGCATGATCTGACCCATGATGGAACTAATCGGCCCAAGTTGCGGAGTAATACCCTCAGGCATAGCTACGGTCTGCAGCTTTTCTGCCGTTAATTGCCTGGCCCTGTACACATCCGTCTTCCAGTCAAATTCAACAAACACCATCCCCAGCCCGGGAGAGGCCACAGAGCGAACTACTTCTACGCCTGGGGAACCGTTGAGTGCTGTTTCTACAGGCAGTATCGCTTGTGCTTCCACCTCTTCCGGAGCCATGCCACCCGCCTCGAGAAATATTGTTACTCGAGGCCTATTCAGATTGGGCAACACGTCTATGGGTAGGTTGACGAGAGTGATTACGCCATACACCATTATCAATGCAGATAAGGCAACAACGAATAACCTGTTTCGCAGGGAAAATTGTATGAGCCTGTTTAACATTACTCCTGGCTGTGATTAAGGATATAAATTTTCCGTTCTTATTTTTTCTTCAACTGTGATCTTGCCTAATGACCTTCGTGATTTGCTGATGCTCCACCCTGGTCGCCGTGGCCTGCGCTGGCCTTCCTGATAGTTTCAGCGTCGCCTTGCTTTACGTTCAGCGTAAAGTCTATCGTATGCAATTTCCCATCTGCATTAAACTGAACCCAACCACGATACAAACCAGGCTTATCGAATGTTGTATGCAGGTCGAACTGGCCGTTTTCTACACTGGGATGCACATGCAGGTACTCCTTCTCGCTCAAACTTATAACGACGAAATGAGCTTTTGCACCGAGGTAATTCTCCAATGAATTTGCATCTATCTCTTTGCCATCCTTACGCACAATGCCCAGGATGTGCATCATGGTACCAGTAATAATATCGCCAGACTGTGGCCTCAACTCAAAAGAGTAATTACCAGAACTGCCCGACCACTTATCTGCACTGAATTGCTTTGGCGCTGCGTTCGTTCCGGTAACATCAATATCGATCTTGTCCACCACGTGAGTAGCACCGGTGGGTTTGTAATCGGCGAAGGCTTTATACTTTCCCGGGGCCGGAAAACGTGCTGCCACGGTGTAGGTGCCATCTGCCTGGTATTCGGGATGTATATGATCAAACCACGAAAGATCGTTGCTCACCCAAATCAGGTGAATCTTTTTTTCATGTTCGACATCTAGAGGCACTTGTTCATTATCTTTTCCCTTTATCTTAGGTGTAAACGATAGTGTCACGTTCTTGTTTGGCTCTACTGTTGTGGGATTCATTGCCACCTGCATGTAGTAGCCAACTGTAGATGTAGCTGGCACATCGGTGTGCTCCAACTTCATACCGCATTTAGGGCACTTGTCGCCCTCTTTCCCTGTTACTTCAGGATGCATGGGGCAGCTGAATGTATGTTCATGATCAGCATGGGAGACTGTTTGCGTTTCACCTGAAGCCTTATTGTCAGAACAGGCATAAAGAAATAGAACTAAAATTAATATTGCTGCTAGCTTTCTCATTCTTGATTGTTTTTTATTGATTCAAATAGATCATTTTCATTTGGTAAACGTTTCCACTCACCACCCGTTCACCTGCTTCAACTCCCTGCACAATTGCTGTGTACAAGGGATTGCTATTACCTTTTTGAACGAAAGAGATGCTGTATTGCTCCGCGCTGTCTTTGATGAAGACAGCAGGCTTGCCGTTTACATCAGTGAGTGCTGCAGTAGGAATTACTATTTGCTCAATTCTGTTGGCGCCATATTGCAGCACTCTAACGTTTTCTCCAATCTTAAACTTGCCATTGGGGTTCACCACTTCAAATACCACTCGTTGCGACTGGTTAGCTGTGTTCACTACCTGTGCGGAGGAAATTAATTTCAAAGAAAATGTGGTTGTATCGTTATTTGCAATTGCTTCAAACCTGCCGCCGGAATTTTCATTCAAAGCAGTCGATCCAAACACTTGTGTCTCCACGTAAACTTTGCTCAGGTTCGTGATTTCGAAAAGTGTTTGACCTGCAGCAACTACAGCACCGATAGCGTAATTGAATGTACCTACAACTCCACTGATGGGAGCAGTAAGCGACACCAACTTTGAGCTGCCCATATTGCGGCCAACATTTGCATTAAACAGCTGAAGATTTTGCGCAGCAGCCTCGTATCTGGCTTTTGCTTCGCTGACGTCTTTTTTTGCTGCGATATCGGCAATGGACAATAAGCGATCGTACTGTGCTTTTGCAGCTTTGACTTCGGCATTCAACGTGTTTCGCTGTGATATTATATCTATCTGAGTTCCGGCCTCGACTTGTTGTTCCACCACTGCCAACGTTTGGCCTTTGGCCACTGTTTGACCCGGAGTAACTTTCATGGACACGATTTTTCCCGTTTGAGGCGCCTGTATTACTGCAAGTCCCTGAGGAGAGGCCGTGACCACGCCAAGCAATTCAGTAGATTGATAAAAGCTGCCTGCACCGGTTTTTTCTGTGATGATATCAAAGAGAAATTGAGACTCCTTTTCTACCCGAAATGTGTTGGATAATGCCCCTCCTTTAGACGCCTCAGAACCGTGTTCCTCACCTTCATGTGCCAGTGAAGGATTTACAGCGGCGGAGGGAATCAACAACAACAAAAGGAACGCAGCTGCAGAACTTTTTCTATAGCGTTTCTTCATCAAAATGTACATCAACAAAATACCGGCGGCCAAACCAGTGAGCGCCCAAAGCCAGGGAGTTTCATACCAGTGGCTGTGCTCCTCTTCCACGGCAGCTTGCAGCTTTTTGCCAATTTCTATCTTTGATACTTGCATGAAATCTGCCCCCAGTGCTCCATTCACCGAAACCTGAAGATCATAAATGTCATTGGCTGGAAAAACTCCTTTCAATTGGTATATACCAGTATCTGTCTTTATCACCGCTAGCTTCAAGTTGGGCAAACTCGCAACCTTTACACTCAGCTCTAGGGAATCAAGCGCACGGTTGGTTCTCACATCAGATACAAACAGCTGCAACACACTTTCTCTAAGCGCTGCCAACTCTCCATATTTAACCAGCAGTTCGTACTTGTCAGAAACAGCTTCGCTGCTAAAATAGCTAGCTGCCCCAGTTGTACCCCTCTTCTCTTTACCATGCTCTTCACCTTCATGGGCATGAAGCAGTGCCGGAGGCAGCACGGCAACGCAAAAAACCAAGAGCTGCACCAGAAGTTTTATGTTGTAGATGAATTTCATGATCAATTATTAAAGTGTGCCATTTAAGTAGTTCAGTTGAATAACAGCTTCGTTGAATGCTCTGTGTGTTTGCACATGGCTAAAAAAAATATCAAAAGCCGTTTGGAGGTTGCGCAGCGACTCGATATAATTAAGCTGTCCACCCTGGAACAGCCGCTGCGAAGTTTCCATGATTGCTCTTGCCTGCGGTAATGCAGTATTGTTGAAGTAGGTGAGGCTCTGTAATTCTTTCTCGTAGTTCACGAATGCCTGCCTGTATTGAGCATTCAGTCTTTGTTGTTCCAATTGTTGCTGGGCTCTTGCTACTTCCACTGCACTTTGGGCCGCAGCTATTCTGCTTCGGTTTTGTCGCTGCCATAGCGGGATGCTGATGCCGACCTGGTATCCCACTGCTCTTACATATTCCTTTGTTGTCGGAAAAAGTATGCTGGATTGCACCTGTGGCAGCAACTCTGCCCTGTTTACCTGCAACTGCCGCTGGTTAATGGCAATTTGTTGCTGCAGTATCTGTTGTTGTATGTTGGTGATGGCAAGTGTATCTCCGGGAGCAGCAAATACATAACTCTGAAGGTGTTCAACAATAAAGCTGTCTGCCAAACCTGTGTAAAAGCGAAAGATCTGTTGTTCTGCACCCATTTCCGCTAAAGTGCGCATTAGATTATTTGTTACACGGTCAGCTTGTGTAGCTGCCTGCAACTCTTCAAGTTTATTTATCTGGCCGGCTTCAAAAAACCTTTTTGATGAACTCTTAATTGCCTTATAAATACTATCCTGGTATTGCAATAACCTGAGGTTCTCTGAGAGGAATTGCAGCTGAAGATAACTTAGCCGGACAGCTCTTTTGAGATCGTATTGAGAACCTTGCAATTGAAGGCGTGCCAGGTTGATTCTTTCTGCTTGAAGCGATCTCCTGTTGCGGTACACACCTGGCAGGCTAAGCGTTTGCTGCACACCCACCACCAGTGGCTCATACGGCGAAGCCTCTGCCTGCAATTGTGGGCTTTGCACATTGGCTGATCCACGGAGTAATTGTTCTTGCTGCTGCAGGGAAAGATTAGCAGCCCGCAAATTAACCTGGTTGCCAAAAGCAAGCTGCACTGCCTCATCGGCCGACACAAAGCGCTGCGCTCTACCAACAACAAAAGAGAATGTGAGAAATAATAATCCTACCAAACGTAACATAAGAATGATTTCTGTTGAAACAAAAGAAGGCAAACCCCTCCATAGGAGGAAGCTTCTATCAAACAGAAATCTAAATCTGGAACGACTGAATTACAATCCGGAGGTCTTGTATGGTCGCAGGTAGTCGCCATCGGATGTGATCCGGATAAAGGGTTCTCTCTTCGCGACCGTATATTGAAGATAAAGAAGAATAAAGCCAGGCAAATGAAGAAAGCATAACTGTATTCGGTGCATCAATGCTTCTGCTGACCGATTTCTCGGACTTATCTACTTCCAGCAAATATTGTGAGCAGCAATCATCGGAGGTGCCTGATCCGTGAGTACTCTCTTGATCTTTCTCCGGACCATCGTGATGATGTTTGTGGTGATGATGATCGTTGTGGTTATGATCGTGCGACGGTTTTGAAGCAACTGAAGCCAGCGGGGTTTCATGATGAAATGAATGAAAAAAACTGCTGAAAGAACAGGCAAAACTTACAACGGTATTCAAACTGAATATCGTCAGTAACACCACTGCTTTGTAATATGTTCGTTGTGACGCTCTCATGAGACCTCTGCAAAAATAAAATTTAATTTGTTAACGATTCACTCATAATCCTGCACCCTGGTTAGGCACGATGCGCAAAGTTCCTGGGTACTACTACTTACAACAACCTTTTTTTCGGACGAAAATAGTTTTTAAGACTTTCAATAACATGCCCCCTAAATAGTTCAACACTGTCATAAATGTTCCGCTTTGAAGCCTGTTTGTTCAACCAACATTCGCACTTCGTCGGCATTTAGCTCCTCTGTTTCTACCACCAACAATTTATCAGGGCTTGTGGTGTCTACTTCCCATTTGCTGATATTTATATTCGCCTCCAGGTGTGGCTGCACCTGCGCTACGCAACCACTGCACTTAATGTTCGTTTTAAATTTATACTGCCTCATAATCCTTTTTTTTTACAAAGTTAAACTCAAGTCACAGCGCCATTGTCACATTTAAACTGCTAAGAATTATATTTAAATGAACTGTGCAGCACGGAATCGGCTTTAATCTCGTCTGGCACCCGGCATCATTAGCATTGCTCACAGCTTTGCCCATTTCAATCTCAAACTGTTTACAACAACACTTATGCTGCTCAGAGCCATTGCTGCCCCCGCTATCATGGGATTCAATAAAAATCCGGTTACCGGATACAATAAGCCCGCGGCAATAGGTATGCCGATCAAATTGTAGATAAAAGCCCAGAACAAATTCTGCCTTATGGTGCTTACTGTTCTTTTAGACAATCGGATTGCAGCAGGTATCCTCGAAAGGTCTGATGTCATCAAGGTTATTTTTGCCACGTCAATAGCGATATCACTTCCTTTTGCCATAGCAATGCTGACGTCGGCCTGTGCAAGCGCCTGACTGTCGTTGATGCCGTCACCAACCATTCCTACAATCTTCTTTTGCGATTGCAGATGCTTGATGAAATCGTATTTGTGTTGTGGTAGTGCTTCGGCTGTGAATTCAGGTATTCCGACATCTTTGGCCACTGCTGCCGCTGTCTGCTGATTATCACCTGTAAACATGTACACTTCTATCCCAAGCTCTTTAAGCTTTCGTATTGCCGCAGAAGACGAAGCTTTTATCTTGTCAGCTATCGAAATAGCAGCAAGCACTCTTGCTTCATTTGCAAAAAAGAATACCGTATTTGCTTTCGAGGTCTTTTCTTCCATCCACGAAATCACCGCTGCATCTAAACTGATTCCGTTTTCGGCAAGGAGCTTGGTCGTACCCACAAAGTAGGTGTGCTTATTATAATGGGCTTTTATACCCGCACCTGTTATTGATTCTATTTGCTGCAGTGCAAGTGGCTGTACTTCTTTTTCCAGGTGATTCGTTACGGCTTCCGCCAATGGGTGTTCAGATGAACGTTCTATGCTGAATAAAATGTTTTTGTGTTGTTGGGTGAGATCCAACCACATTATATCCGTAACCACAGGCTTGCCTTCTGTTATCGTTCCCGTCTTGTCGAGAACCACTGCGTCTATTTTGTGCGCCAGCTCCAGGCTTTCTGCGTCTTTTATGAGAATTCCATGTGCTGCTCCTTTACCCACCCCTACCATAATGGCAGTGGGAGTAGCAAGACCTAAAGCACATGGACAGGCAATCACCAGCACGGTAACCAATGCCAGCAACCCCTGTGTTAGTCCATTCTCTCCGCCAAAGATGCTCCAGATAACTGCAGCAAGAATGGCAATGCTGATTACAACAGGCACAAAAATGCCTGCAACTTTATCTACCAGCTTTTGCACCGGAGCTTTTGAGCCTTGCGCTTCCTGCACCATCTTTATGATTTGAGCCAACACCGTTTCACCACCCACCTTTTCTGCAGAGAGCTGCAAGCTTCCTTTTTGATTGATGGTGCCCGCAAACACTTTGATGCCCTTTTGTTTTAGCACAGGTACGGGTTCACCGCTAATCATGCTTTCATCAACATATGATTGACCGGTTACCACCACACCATCAACAGGAATTTTCTCGCCGGGCCTAACAAGCAACACATCATTCTCTTTCACCTGCTCAATCGGCATTTCCAACATATGCCCGCCTGCATGCACCACGGTAACCGTGTTTGGCTGAAGACCTATCAGCTTTTTTATGGCAGAAGAAGTGGCAGCTTTAGCCCTTTCTTCCAGCAGCTTACCCAACAGAATGAAGGCTATGATCACAGCAGCCGCTTCAAAATACACGTGCGCATGCAAACCCCTGGAGTGCCAAAACGAAGAAAAAAGGGTATTGAAAACGCTAAACAGGTAAGCTATTCCGGTACTAAGTGCAACCAAAGTGTCCATGTTGGCTGAGCGGTGCTTAGCCTGTTTCCATGCATTGATAAAAAACTGCTTTCCAAAGATCAGGACCACAGGTGTCGCCAGCGCCCACATAATATAATTAGCATAAGGAAGGTTCATAAAGAACATCCCAATTATTACGAGTGGTATTGAAAGAGCTATGGACCAGGCTGTCCTTTGATTGAGTTTCTTAAGTCTGTTGTCATGCAGTGAGGCAAGGGCATCTTTTGCTTCTGCGGTGTCTTCCACTACCAGGTCGTAGCCGATGGACTGCACACTTGATTTTAGTTCTTGTGGCGAGACGATGGTGGGTACATACTCAACTTTTACGGTGGCATTGGCGAAATTTACTGCCGCATCCACTACCCCCGGTTGTGATTTGATCATCGACTCTGTGCTAACAGCACAAGAGGCACAACTCATGCCTGTCACTGGAAATGTGCTTACAACAGTAGACACATCATAGCCCAGATCCCTGATAATCTGCACAGCCCTCGGGATTGCATCAACATCTCCGGTAGTGATAACGGCTTTGTGATTATTGAGCTCCACTTTGTGCGAGGTGATGCCTGGTACTCTATCTAATCCTTTATTTACAATAACAGCACAATGTTCGCTTTCAACGCCCTCGAGTGGAAGGTCTATCGTATTTATTTCTTTGGTGTTCATTCTCTTTTATTTTGAATAACCAAAGTTCCGATCTTCCAAAACATATGTTGTTACAGCATTCCTTTCAATATTTATATTTAAAGTCAATGAGACTTTGCACCAGGATGCAAAAAGATGGATTTATAAGCTGCTTAAAACAGTGGTCGAAAATAAAAAAGGGCCAAAGGGCCCTTTTGATGATTAGTACTCTTGTGATTAAGACTGCTTCCTATATACAAATCCTTCGAGGATTACGTTTGTGGCTCCATTCGCTTTTTCCACACGCATCTTCGTGGGATAATACCCTGCTTTAGCAAACTTAACCGGAACTGGAATTGCCCTTTCGAACTTAGGATTCGCCTCAAGAAACGCTTTCGTGATCATCGGCTCGTAAAACGTAAGTTTCCCATCAAATGAACCATACAAGAAAGTTTGCGTAAACTTTTGACCGTTCAGTTCACCTGAAGTTCTATCAACCCAATGTGTGCCCATTTGCGGAACACCACCAGGTGCTGGCACATACAGCTCTGGCAATTCGCCTGCAGATGGGTAAGCCAAAAACTTTGCACTATCCTGCTCGTACAAAGGGATTCCTTTACGCTCTTCTTCTGTACTCAGGTAAAAATGAAAATCAAAATGTGGCGTGTCGTAGATACCCGCAGGTTCGTGTCCATTCGGATTCCAGTCCAACAGCGCATGTACAAAGGGTAAATCGTCTGCTTGAGAAGGAAACTTCATCGATAAAGAATTTTGATGCTGGTGACCATGTGCGCCATGACCGGCATCGAGGTTGTTCATCGCCACATCATCAAACGAAATACCTATGCGAACTGGCTTGTTGTCATTGTCTCTTTCAACCCATGTCCATGCTTTTCCTTTTTGGAACGGCACCTCAGCGCTTTTGTGTATACCAGGGCCCTCACCATTACCTGGGTCCTTAAATGCTACAAATGGTGCAGCAACGATCAGCAGTAAAACTAAATTTTTCATGATTTTTTAGTTAAGTGGTTTTGTTGTAGCACAAAGATGTTTGGAATACATCGTCGTGAAAATGCTGCAGCGAATGAACCGAAAAGATATTGGGATGAATTGATGAAGAATGATGATCAATATAATAGCACCTGTATATTTTAGGATCACTGATTGCAGGGTAGCAAAAAACCGGAACAAGTATGCAGAATCCACAGGTGTCTAACTCTGTATTATACCAAGTATAAGCACTCTTCTGTAGATGCGAGCTACTAACTATTTTTAGATCGCTAAAACAACCCGCCTATGAACCCATTCGTCCGCAAACTGCGCCGCACCATCATCATCCTTGGCTTAGCTGCTATTGCATTGCTCACTTACCTGATCAATCATTTACCGGCAGGATAGATTCTTTCCCCCGATTTTTCGACAGAGTGGATGGCTGTTTCAATAACAGAATCAAGCCAGCTACTGCAGCAACTATGGAAGCCAGCAGAATGCTAAGCTTCGACTCAGTAATGATTACGGGGTTAGTAAAAGCAAGGTTGCTGATGAAGATGCTCATAGTAAAGCCAATACCGGCTAGTAGTGCAACGCCCATCAACTGACGCCAACTTATTTCAGCGGTTAATTTGGTGATTCCAGTTTTCACCGCGAGATAACAGAATAAAGTTATTCCTACAAACTTGCCCAACAGCAATCCTAAGATAATGCCTAGAGAATTCCTTGTGCTTAACGCTGCCATGGGATCAGAAGGAATAGTGATAGCTGTGTTGGCAAGCGCAAACAAGGGGAGGATCAGAAAGGCCACAGGGTTGTGCAGGAAGTGCTGCAACTTGTAAGAAGGGTTGACATTATCGTCAGGATGAAAAGGAATTGCAAACGCAAGAAGCACACCGGCAATGGTGGCATGTACGCCCGACTTCAGCATACAATACCACATGATCACACCGGGTATAAGGTATACTACAAGATGACGCACCTTCATTTTGCCCATAACAAAAAGAACAACGAAGATGCCGATTGCAGTAAAGAAATAAGCTGATGAAAATTCTTTGGTATAGAACAAAGCAATTACTGTTATGGCACCGAGGTCGTCCATAATAGCAAGTGCGGTTAAAAAGATTTTGAGAGAAGTGGGAACCCTGTTGCCTGCCAGCGATAAAATACCAAGTGCAAAAGCAATGTCGGTGGCCATAGGAATACCAAAGCCAGACTGCGTGTTAGTTCCGGAATTTAATGAAAAGTGAACTATCGCCGGCAGAAACATGCCACCTATAGCTGCGACGATGGGCAGAAGGGCATTTCGGATGCTGGATAGCTCACCTACATAAAGTTCACGTTCAATTTCCAATCCCACTAGCAAAAAGAATATTGCCATCAATCCATCATTGATCCAGTGCTCAACAGAATACTTAAGTTCTACGTTAGCAAACGAAAGATCAAGATAGTTATGAATAACCTGCCGGTAAGCAGGACCCAGGGCTGTGTTGGCAATAACAAGAGAAACAATCGTGCAGCCGATTAGAATGAAGCCTGCTGCTTTTTCGCTTTGAAAGAACTCCTTAAATAAATCCCATCTCCTGGCCATGTGTAATAGTTATTCAGCTGATCAATCTTTTCC
>DASQNW010000071.1:0-3651 GCA_035644775.1 Chitinophagaceae bacterium
GCATGGTTACTTCACTGCTATACTCATGATCGCCTGTCACAAAAACAACAAAAGGTTTACGTGATGTGTGCGTAACCTGGCTTGAGGAGCAACCAAAAACAAGTATAACGGCAATTGAGGCAAGCAGTCTTGTCATCATCGAAAATTTACTTTAGGAAATAGCACCTAAAATATATCTTTTGTTGATAACCGCCTTAAGATTGTCACTACTAAAAAAGAGGTGCGCCCTGGTACCCTTGTTAAGAAGCTAAAAAGATTCTATATGAAATTTCTACCACCGGGAAATACTTTTTCTTGTGCATTTTCCCGCACTTGCGTTCGCTTGTTTTGTGCGGCAGGAATAGATTTTTCGTCGGGGAAGGCAAGTGTCAACAGTGGAAGATTTTCATTATTAGCAGGTGTAAGGCCTCTTAGCAATTTAGAATAATCATGACAGCATTGTACAATCACATGAATGACATCCCCCTGCCGTTGCAGTTTACCTTCTACCATTATTAATTTTGCCTGTAAAATTTCTTTCCTGTATTTATCAAAAAGGCTTTGAAAAATTACCAGGTTAGCGAAACCTGTTTCGTCTTCTATTGTCATAAAGCAAACACCTCCTGCTGTTCCGGGTCTTTGGCGTACCAACACAAGTCCTGCAACTTTTACTTTCATCCCATCAGGCAAATCATTAAGCCCTTTGGTTGATGTAATATGCAACTGCTGGAGCTTATCCCGAACAAAGCTTACAGGATGTGCTTTAAGTGATAATGAGGTTGCTTTATAATCCTGCACAACATGCTCTGATAATTGCATCGACGGCAGTGAAACTCCTTTATTCTCCTCATCATCGTTGGTTCCGGCAAAAAGCGCAATAGCAGTATCCTTTTTTGAGATCATCCAGAGAGCTTCCCTTCTGTCAAGTCCTATTGAACGGTAAGCATCTGCATCAGCCAACTTTTCGAGGGCTGCATCAGATAAGCCTGCATTACGCATTTGATCAATAGTTGAATAGCCTGTTTTCCTGCCATTTATTAAGATGGCTGCATCATCTTGACGAAAACCTTTCACCTGCCTAAACCCTAACCGCAACGACATATACTTTCCTGACTTCTCCTCCAAAGTATTATCCCAGCCAGAATAATTTATATCAATTGGCTTTACATCTACGCCATGCTTTCTTGCATCAATAATGATCTGTGCAGGCTGGTAAAAACCCATAGGCATGCTGTTTAGTAATGCGCAGGCAAACACATCGGGGTAATAACATTTTATCCAGCTTGAGACGTATACCAATAGAGCAAAACTTGCCGCATGGCTTTCAGGAAAACCATAACTTCCAAAACCTTCCAATTGCTTAAACACCCTTTGTGCGTATTCAAGTGAATACCCATTCTTAAGCATACCATTAATCAGCTTCTGCTCAAATTGAGTCACTAACCCTTTTAATTTGAAAGTGGCCATACTGCGCCTGAGTTCATCTGCTTCAGCCGGTGTAAATCCAGCGGCGACAATTGCAATCTTCATTGCCTGTTCCTGAAAGAGCGGAACTCCTTTTGTACGATGGAGAATTTCTCTTAACTCTTCTGATGGATATTCCTCCGACTCTTCTCCATTGCGCCTTCGGAGGTAAGGGTGCACCATATCACCTTGAATAGGCCCAGGGCGTACAATAGCTACTTCAATCACCAGGTCGTAAAAGCAACGAGGTTTAAGACGTGGCAACATAGATTGCTGTGCACGGCTTTCTATCTGGAACACTCCTATGGTGTCTGCTTTACAGATCATGTCGTAAACGCCTGAATCTTCCTGAGGGATGTTGTCGAGGGTAAGATGCAATCCATAATGCTCTTTGGCCTTATCAAAAGCCTTTCGTATGCAGGTGAGCATCCCAAGCGCAAGTACATCAATTTTTAAAAAGCCTAATGCATCAATATCGTCCTTATTCCATTCAATGCAGGTACGGTCTTCCATCCGTGCATTCAGAATCGGGCAGAGATTCGATAACGTACCTTCTGTAATTACAAAGCCTCCGGTATGCTGACCTAACTGACGCGGGAAACCCATGTATTCTTTCGTTAGCTGCAGCACTTTACGCAAGTGAATATCATCCGCGTTTAAGCCTTGCTCCTGTAACCGCTTTCCATCAAACCATTCATCGGTAAATTCCCAAATAGAGGCTGATAAGCGGTTCACTACATCAAGCGACAACCCCATTGCTTTACCAACATCTCTAACAGCGCCTTTCTGATGTTGTTGCGTAACAGTTGCTACTATAGCAGCACGTTCGCGACCATACTTTTTATAGATGTACTGGATCACTTCTTCTCTACGCTCATGTTCAAAATCAACATCAATATCGGGTGGCTCGTTGCGGGCTGAAGAAATAAAACGCTCAAACAGCAAATCGAATTGGGTGGGGTCAACTGAAGTTATTCCAAGGCAATAACAAATAGTAGAATTGGCGGCAGACCCCCTGCCCTGGCATAATATTCCTTCGCTTCTTGCAAAACGTACAATATCGTACACAGTAAGAAAATAAGAAGCATAATTCATCTCCTCAATAAATGCCATTTCATGTTGAATGTTATGCTTTACTTTTTCGGGAATATAAGCTCCATAACGTTCATGAGCACAGCGCCAAACCTGGTAATGCAGTTCTTCTAGTGGCGTTCTGCCTTCAGAAGTAATTTCTCTTGGGTATTGATATTTAAGAGCATCGAGCGAAAAATCACAAGCCTCCGAAATTTCCTGTGTTCGCAATAGAGCATCAGGGTATTGGCGGAATAATCTCACCATTTCAGACTCTGGTTTCAGGTAACGCTCTGCATTTGGGTGCAGGCGATAGCCTGCGGTGTGAATAGTACATTTTTCCCGGATACAGGTCAAAACATCCTGCAACTGCCGCCTAATGGGGTGGTGATAATAAACATTGTTGGTAGCAACTAAAGGTGTTTTGATGAAATTAGATAACTGCGAAAGTCGATGAAGAAATTTTTGATCATTGCCTGAGTAATGTCTTGTTGCAGCGAGGTAAAGATTGTCTTCAAAAACATCAACATACTCTTTCAAGGCACTTTTAAAGTTTGCCTCAATATCAAAATGCTGGTTTAACGTACAAGATGGCAGAACAATGAATTTCATTCCTGCTGCATGGTCGTATACATCTGTTTTGGTTAAATGACACGCTCCTTTTTCTGCACGCAAGTTTCCAATAGTTAATAACTGGCTCAGCCGGGAATAAGCATCAATGTTTGTAGGATACGCTAATAAAGGTGGTGCATCCATTAGATCGAGCCTACAACCTGGAATAATGCGCATCTCGTTTTTCTTTGCAGCTACATGAGCCCGCACCAATCCTGCAAAACTATTTCGATCAGTAATCGCAATTTTTTTATACCCTAATGCAGCAGCCTCGTCTACTAATTCTTCTGGGTGAGAGGCGCCTTCCAGAAAACTAAAATTTGTTGTCACCTGCAATTCTATATAGCTCATACACTTCAAATCATTTCATGCAAAAAACCCATGAAGAAACCACTGCTGTGACTTTTCTGTTGAATAATGACCAAGGCGAAACAACCAATATCTATGGCCCTCTTCATCTTCCACGTAATAATAATCGCGGTGCTCGCCTTGCTGAATCCACCATTCCTGTTCTATCCTTTCTGG
>DASQNW010000072.1:0-2081 GCA_035644775.1 Chitinophagaceae bacterium
CTGCGGCAGGTCCGCTAACACTCAAATGAGATCCGCTGAGGGCACCCACCACGATACCACCTACAACACCAGCAATAATCCCGCTGAATAAGGGAGCGTTCGAAGCAAGGGCCACACCAAGGCAAAGGGGTAAAGCCACAAGGAAAACGACTATTGATGCTGGAAAATCAGAACCGAAGTTTTTCATAAGCAAACTTGCACGCCTCATAAATGATTGGTTTTATAAGAATATTATTCTTTAAGAAAGAAGTAAAATGTATAGCAGAATTCATCAAACCAGATTAGCATCCGGTGGGGGAGAAATGAGATCCCCATGATATTGAAAATACACTTGCGATGGATGGCACTTGAAGCATTTCGTTGGTGATACAAAACTGTGCTCCATCAACTGCAGATCGTGGAGGTATTCTGAAATGCTGGTGACGCTAGTCTCATTCTTCTCTTCAGTTGTATTTGCGAGGGGGTTGCATTCATCATCTGCTTCTGAGTCCGTTTCCGTGGGCTGTGCTATCTTTTGCTGCTGCTGAAAAGAATAGACGTAAGGCAGACTGATCGTCAACCACGCCAGTGCCAGCAACATCAATACGGTCGGTACAATTCTTCTGAAGAGGTATGATAAGGGCCTTTTCGACATGAAGCGGCAAAGGTATATGTAATTGCAGGTAACTGCAACAAAATCGGCATTCGGCCGGGCACTGCATCTGCTTCAACGGGAGATTACACAGGTTTGGCTAAAAGACCGATCTTTTACATTCTTTTAGTAAACTTCTAAATCATCCAAGCTACTTTTGCACTCCATGCCGAGAATGCTTACTGCCATACTACTATTCATTTCGACATGTGCTGTAATGACGCAGGGAATCTTGGCATACGAACTAAACTCCGTTCAGAGCATCATTGCTGAAGAAGAAGCACTTGATTCCAATACGCCCAACAAGGACATTAAACCAGAATATAAAGACAAATACTTCTTTGGTTATAGCACACAAGCCACTTCTGCTCCTCGTCTATATCAATCATTTTCATCTTTGAACGATCTCCGGTATATTAAAGGATTTCTATCCCACCCCTACATGCCTCCTGAGTTGAACTGACCACCTTTTCTTTTGCACAAAATTTGTGCGCCAGATTGCAGACTATCCATTGTTCACTTTATATTTTTTGTATATGAAAAGATCACCGTTTGCTAGTTTGAAAAATGATTTTTCTGCAAGCATCGTTGTATTTCTCGTAGCAGTGCCCTTGTGCCTGGGTATTGCATTAGCCTCTGGGGCACCCTTCTTCTCTGGCCTTGTTGCTGGTGTTGTTGGTGGTATTGTAATTGGCATTTTAAGTAACTCGCAGTTGAGCGTTAGCGGACCTGCCGCTGGACTAACAGCAATTGTTCTAACCTCCATTGCTACCCTTGGGTCTTTTGAGCTCTTCCTTGTGGCAGTTGTAATCGCAGGTGTGTTTCAGCTGGTGCTTGGCTTCATAAAAGCTGGAAGTATCGCCAACTATTTTCCCGGCAGTGTAATCAAAGGCATGCTTACAGGTATTGGTATCATCATTATTTTAAAACAGATACCGCACGCCTTTGGCTATGATGTTGAGGCAGAGGGAAGTCTGTCATTCTTGAGCCCTGACGGCGACAACACATTTTCGGCTTTGCTGAAGCCTCTTAGGCATGTTCATGTAGGCGTAACGATTATCACATTGGTTTCAATTGCTTTGCTGGTGTTGTGGGAAAAACCCTTCATGAAGAAATTCAAAATTGTTCCGGGCGCCTTGGCGGCAGTTGTCGTGAGCATCATTATGAATGAAGCATTCAAAATATGGTTTCCAGCTCTTTCGGTAAACGCTAACCATTTGGTTAGGGTACCCGTGGCCAACGACTTAAATGAATTTCTGGGTCTCTTTACTTTTCCTGATTTCTCCAATGTTTTCAGGAAAGATGTTTTTGTTGTAGCGGCTACACTTGCAGCTGTGGCTTCTATAGAAACATTGCTCTGCATAGAAGCTGTTGATAAGATGGATCCTCAAGGCAGGCTCACCTCTCAAAACCGGGAACTGAAAGCACAGGGCGTGGGAAACATTATTTC
>DASQNW010000073.1:0-2050 GCA_035644775.1 Chitinophagaceae bacterium
CATGGCGGTGCTGGCTTACCCTGAATTTGTGTGGCGGTATAACCCAGCAACAACCCTACAAAGAATAATCCGGTGATCAGTGTAATCCGCTTCAGCATGGATTATTGATTTAGCATCAATGGCATCACCAGCATCAACAGGTCTTCATTATCTTCTGTCTCCATCGGTCTTAAAATTCCGGCTTTGGTAGGGGTTGATAATTCAATGCGAACCTCATCTCCTTCGGCTGCATTCAGCATTTCGATAAGGAAACGGGCATTGAATGCAATTGTCAGGTCTTCGCCATCGTACTGGCATTTCATGCGCTCATTTCCTTCAAAGGAAAAATCCACATCCTGCGCTGCCAGCTGCAATTCACTGCCGCTGATGTTCAGGGCAACCTGGTTGGTGCTCTTGTTACTGAACACGCTTACTCTGCGCAGGGCACTTTGAAACTGCGCTTTATTTACAATCAGCTTATAAGGGTTGTCTGTTGGGATCACTACCTTATAATCAGGGAAACGGGCATCGATCAGCCGGCAGCTCATCTGTGTGGTGCCATGCTTTACAAAGAGGTGGTTGCTGTTATAGTTGATGGTGATCTCGTCTTCATTATCTGGTAAGGCTGACTTCAATAAATTTAAAGGCTTACGCGGTACAATGAAAGACTCCTGACGCGGACAACTCACATCTGTTCTCTTAAAACGAACAAGGCGGTGCGCATCAGTGGCTACAAACTGAGCGGCATCTTTGCTCAGCTCAAAGTATACGCCGGTCATTGCCGGGCGCAGATCATCATTGCTAACAGCAAACAGCGTTTTATTAATAGCTGTTACCAATGCTGAGGATGGCATTGTGAAAGAAGTAGTATCATCTGCAGTAGGCTCTTTTGGAAAATTATCAGGGTTTTCTCCCATGACCTTATACTTTCCGTTATCCGAGGTGATCTCCACACCAAAGTTCTTATCAATATTGAAGGTAAGCGGCTGATCAGCAATATTCTTCAAGGAGTCCATCAGGATCTTGGCAGGTATACATACTTTTCCGCTCTCTTTGGCTTCAATATCAAGCTGGATGCGCATCACCGTTTCCAAATCAGTGGCTACCACTGTCAGCTTGCCCTCTTCTACTTCGAATAGAAAATCTTCTAAAATGGGCAATACCGTGTTGGAATTGATTACGCCGTTGATATGCTGTAATTGCTTCAGTAACTGTGAGGAAGAAACAATAAATTTCATCTGTATATCATTTGAGGGACAGGGGCGAAACTAAGCAATTTTAAAACACGCCTCTGAGGTATATGGCTTTGTGGAAAAGTATTGAGCAGCAAAAGATTAGCCAACTCCTGCCCGATGCGGCCCCTTTTTTGAAGAAAGCTAATGCTGGCTCCTTACGAAAGTGCTATGAAGTAACGTGAGCACGTAGCTTTGCACCGGAAACCTGTAATTAAAGAGAGGATTTATGCTGTCATCGTTTTTTAATTGGACCACAAAAAAGAAAGAAGGAGATGAAGAGGGTATAGTTACGGCAGAGCCTTTGATCCGTTTTGGACGCTATTCAGATAATAATAAACCGGTAGAAAAAGTAGAGCGCTGGAATGAGGCCGACAACCTATTCAAGGAAAAAAAATACCACGAAAGCATTGCTGCTTTTTTCGATTACCTGCGCGATGAGTCCACTCTTAATGTTACGCATCAGCAAGAAGGGAAGAAAGGAACATTTGAGTTTTACCAGGGTTCCAAGATCATCCGTGGTTTTTATAACGAAGAAATGTTTGAAGCCGAAGTAGCTCTGGCCCGCATGCCTGCACCCAGCGTACCGGTAATGCGACGGTTACTCGAAATGAACTTTACATTATATTATACCCGTTATGCCATCAATGATGAGAAGCTCTGCATGATGTTCGATAGTGATATTGAAACCTGTAACCCCAGCAAACTCTATTACGGATTGAAAGAGCTGTCTACAAAAGCCGATAAGCAGGACGACCTCCTGGTTCAGGACTTTACCTCCTTAGCAGCTATCGATACGGAACATATTGAAGCCATTCCCGAGGAAGAAAAAGAGGTTA
>DASQNW010000074.1:0-5588 GCA_035644775.1 Chitinophagaceae bacterium
CCCGGGCTTATCGGAAATGCATTACCATTTTCGAAGTAAAGATATCGAGAGTGATTTTAAGCTGTTAGTTGCTAATGGAATCACCACTGTAAGAAACATGGCTGAAACGGAAGAGCAAGATCAAATAGCAATAAAAAAGAAAACCCTATCAGGTGCCTTATGGCCGCTTAATTACTTCACAGCGGGACCCTATCTTCAAGCTAAAGACCTGCAATCAGCTAGAGATGTTTCAGACGTTGTAAAACGGCATAAGGAAAGGGGTTATGACTTTTTGAAAATTGCTGATAACCTGCCAAAAAGCATCTACTTGGAATTGTTGGAAGAATGTCATAAAAATAAGATCCCGATAGTGGGACATGCACAGCGTGCTTTGCCTCTGGAATATTCATTAAGAATGAAATCTATTGAGCACATAGAAGAATTTGTTTACTTATCAAAAGAAGGGAAAGGAACAGCTTATTCAAAGCAAGATGCTGCGAGATTAAAGGAACTTGCTTTGCAAGTAAAGCAAAGCGGCGTTTACATTGGTTCAACATTGGCGATTTTTGATTTTATCACGAATTGCCTGGAGGATAAAAAGTTTGCCTTGCTTCAAAATCACAGCCTTACAAAGTACCTGGCCAAAGACCAAAGAGATGGTTTTCTAACCGAAAAAAATGATTACCGAAAACTGAGACACCGAGAATTTGATGGTGTGAAGGCAGTTACATTTTTTAATAACTATTTCTTATGGATGAAGCGGTTTGCCCGCATTTTGTCGGTTAATAACGTGCAGTTACTGACAGGAAGTGATACGTACGGAATGGTGATTGTGGGCTTTTCGCTGCACCGGGAGTTTGAACTACTACAGGAGTGCGGTTTAAAACCTTTTGATATCCTATTGGCAAGTACGGTTAATCCGGCAAGATACCTCCATACCTATTCAATGAATGGAACCATTAGTGAAGGCAAATATGCCGATTTGGTTCTTTTAAATAAGAACCCGCTAGCGGATATTAATAATACAAAAGCGATAGAAGGTGTTTTTCTGAAAGGTAAATGGTTTGATAGAGGAATGTTGGATATCATGTTAAAAGACGTGGAAGCAGCGTACAAGTAGCTGGCTTTTTACACATTATATTTGAGTCGGCTGAAATGCTTCTCGCCAGGGAATTAGCAAATGATGAAGATGCCTGTTGGATCACTGAATGGAATAAATCTTAACCTGTTGACTTTAGCACCGTACATTACTCTTTAACATTTATATGAGACGCAACGTTTCAAACATTATTCTATCCATTACTCAAAAAGCGATGCATAGAATCCTGTCGGTATTCTGTTTTTTTTGTTTGACGTCGTGTACAGGGCAATCAAGTAAAAACACATTTCAGAACTTTAAAGAGGAAGTTGACACAGAGTATAAATGGACACAAGTAACCGACAGTGCCGCCTTTCCAAAAGCCTACAACTTCCAGTTATTTTCTATACGAGATACTTTGTGGGCAATGCATCATGCAGGAATATGGTTTTCCTTAGATGGTAAGGCATGGAAGAAATCGTCACTAACAAATATTTTGAAAAATAACGCATTTCTTGATTATGTGTGGTTTAATAACGCATTGTACAGTATAGGAACCTTTGAAGGTAATGTGGAACGTTATAAGTTCACTTCTTCCATTCACAGAACGTATGATATGAAGAACTGGGAAACGATTGCAACGGAAAGCAACCTGCCGAAAAGGTTTTTTTATCACCCATTTGTTTTTAAGGATAAACTATGGATAATAGGTGGTAACGATGGCAGTAACAACTTTGACGGAAGTGGCATCTTTTCAGATATATGGAACTCAACAGATGGTGTGAAATGGGTAAAGCAAGGCGATAATATGCCATTCGGAAAAAGGGAGCATAGTCAATTTGTGGTTTTTAAGGATAAGATGTATATGCTCAATAATGATGTGTGGGCATCCAATGACGGAATGAATTGGTCAAAAGTAGTAGATAGATTAGCAAGGGAAACCATTTTCGGATATGCTCCAGTAGTTTACGATAATCAAATATGGTTATTAGGTTGTAACAGAGATGGCATTTTTCAAAGTCAGGTTCTTGTTAGTAAAGATGGTATGGCATGGGAAACAAAGGATGCCCCATGGACACCAAGAGGCGCTGCTACAGCTTGTATTTATAAGGGCAAAATCTTTATGACGGGTGGAAAGTATGGTGGCTTAACCAAAGATGGGCGAACAACCGAATTTGTATACAGCAATGATGTTTGGACGCTTGGCAAGGGAAACCTTTAGAAGCAGACGAACGGATCACGTATGTTTATAAAAAAGAAAACGCGAAGTAGCTATGTTTTAACACATTTACACCAGTAAAAAATAGCTTGAAAAATGGTTTCAATCGATACATTCCGCAAATTGGCACTTTCACTTCCAGAAGCGACAGAAGAACCTCACTTTAAAAAAACTTCTTTTAAAGTAAAAAAGAAAATCTTTGCAACCTACGATGACCTAAAGAAAAGAGCTTGTATCAAATTATCTGAAATAGACCAAGATGTTTTTTCATCATCGGGTAACGCAATCATTTTTCCAGTTGACAATAAATGGGGCAAACAAGGTTGGACTCTAATTGAAATGAATAAAGTGCGAAAAGAACTATTTATTGATGCATTGATAACTGCATATTGTGAAGTAGCACCAAAAAAGCTTGCTGACCAAATTAGACCAATTAACAATGAGTGAAGAATAACCCACCGCTAACATCGGTTTGGCAAATACGGCGGCTTACTAACAAGTTTTATCTGAATTAGAGGTTGGAAAAAAGCTTACCTTATATGAATAAAATAAGGGATCATCTTTATGTTCTACCTGAAATATCTATGGGCACTATTCTTCCAATACAGGAGGGATTTCGTTAAAAAGGCTGCCATTTTCGTCACCTTTATTATTATCAATACCTTTTTGATAATTTCCACTGCAATAGCACAAGAACAAACTTCAAAGGCAGAGAAAGGTATCAACCAAACCTCCGCTCTTTTAGAAAACAAGGAAATCATTCTAAAGTTATTCCACGAAGTTATCAACCTGCGCAACGTGTCCTATTTTGATCAGGTATATGTGCCTAATGCAATTGATCATAGTGCTTGGCCAGGACAAGCCCCCGGAACAGCAGGCATCAAACAAGCGGTAAAAGAATTCTTGGAGACTTTTTCAGAATTGAAGGTGACCGTCGAAGATGTAATCGCAGAAGGGAACAAAGTAGCAACGCGTGAAACTTGGAAAGGCACACATAAATCTACGGGAAAAGCAGGATCGGGATCAGTAATTCACATCTTTTGGATTCAAGATGGAAAGGTAACCGAAGAGTGGAGTAGAGGATGGGACTGGGCTGATAAGTTATAGCTTTATAAATCTGCCAAGAGAAAGATAACAAAAGCATGTTACTTTACTTTGAAGTTGCCTCTTGAGATTGCTTTCTCCACAACAGGGAGGTGTTGGATTTGGCTGCACCCAAAGACCTCTCTTAGCTGTTGGTTCCAATAGCGGAACTCGACCTGATGTGGACTTTAAATAAGCTGACCTTGAGGGAGTTGTAAGTTAATCGGCTGGTAACAAGATTTTAAAAGTAGCTCCTTCACCTAATGCACTTTCAGCCCAGACGTAGCCATCATGGTTTTCTACCACTTTTTTGGCAATAGCCAGGCCAACTCCGGTGCCATGATATTCAGTGTTACCATGCAACCGTGTAAAAACATTGAAAATTCGCTCGGCGTCTTCCTGAGCAAATCCAATTCCATTATCACTTACTTCGATCAAATGATAGGCTTTGACACCCTCATCACTTTTGAGCTGCAACGGTACTTTATGACCTTTTACCTGGCTGGCGATTATGCGTATGTGGGGAGGCACACCTTGCTTGCTGTATTTTAAGGCATTGGTGATCAGATTACAAAACAACTGTTGTAATTGACGCTTGTGACCTTTAAGGGAGGGTAGGTTTTCTGCGGTGATTGCTGCGCCCTTTAGTTCAATCTCAAGTTCCAGGTCCTCCAGAATGGTTTGCATGTCTTCGTTTAGATCAACACGCTCCATTGTATCCACACCTCTGCTGACATATGAATAAGTAAGCAGATCATCAATCAACGTATTCATTCTACGGGCAGCCAGTTCCACCCGACTAAACAAATGGGCTTGTTCAGCGGTCAGCGTTTCACCAAACTGTTGCTTCAACCGGCCTGTATAGAATTGTACCTTTCGGGTAGGTTCTTTTAGGTCATGTGAAGCAGCATACGCAAGCGCTTCGAGGTTCTTATTGGTTCGCTCCAACTCTTCGACTTTTTGCAACAAATCCAACTGTAAGTTTTTCTGCTTCGTTATATCTGTAAAGTCCACCACGACTTCATCACCTAACTTACAGGCGTTTACCACTAAGAAAACATTTAAGCCATCCACATTATAGTGCAGCTCCCAACTTTGTGGCTCACCCGATTGGCAAATCTGAACATACCGTTCAAATGCATCAGTTTTGTAATACTCCGGAAAAATGGCACTTACTCTTTTATCCTGGATGGCTGCTGGAGATAAGTTGGAGTACTTGGAATATGCCTTATTGGTCATCTGATATGAAAAGTCCACAATCTGATCACCTTCATAAACAGGGATCAGCGCTGCCATGGCTGCATCAAACTTGTCGATAAGATTCTGGTAATACGTACTGGTCTTAGGAATGGAATTATTGAAGGGGATAGTGCTTGATGAGAAAGTTTGGTCGGACATACTGTACTGAAGGTATGCAAATAAAAAACACTTAATATAAAAGCACGTTTGTAGGCTCGCGCACTGAAAGATACTCTACAACTTGCAAGTGAAAGATTACGCTAGGAGAGCTACTGCTGACGACCCAAGAACCGCTGCTAACGTTGTCTTTGCATCATGAGTGCCATGGTAACTATGATAACTCAGCCATTGTCATGTTTAAATCGTATATTCAACGTCTACTTATACGCCTCTACTTTGTTTTGAGCTCCATATAACATACCGCCATATTAATGCGGCAACAATGTTTCTCCCTCAAATACAGCCTGATAAGTTCAAAACAAATCATTTATGGCAACAACCAAGATTTCAATTCAGTTTGCATCATTGTCTTATTTATGGCGTTTTAGAGAGGAAATAAAAGTGAATGTTTTCTCAGTAAATGCAGAGAAGTGCATAATAACTTTTGAACATGATATGTCGGTTCAGATAGGACGGGCTATTGAACAATATAACGGCCAGATTGTGCAATCTATGGAGAAGGCATAAATCTGCGCTTGATCAATTATTCAACTGCTCTCAAGTCAATAAGTTTTGCCTCATACTGCGTTTCAGCAATGGCAATAAGTTGATCTGTAAGTAAGCCTTTAATAGTAATTTCCCTGGAATCGGTTTCCACTTTGGAAACTTTATTAGTTAAGATAAAATCCGCCATCCTCACAGCATCAGGGAAACGCAACAACACCTGCTTCACGCTAACATTTTTGGTTAAAGGTTAATCCACAAAATTCGGAAATGGACATCTTATTATAAAGCTGTGCAGGCTTAGATTTTCTTTTAATGGAAATTACA
>DASQNW010000075.1:0-8094 GCA_035644775.1 Chitinophagaceae bacterium
GACTGCTGTTAAAGCCGGACAGCCGCCTGTCGATCAGCTTCACATAATCTTCAATAAAGCCTGTCTGAATATCGAAAGAAAACGATTGTGGTGGTATTGTTTTTCTGGGTGCTTTGATATATGCGGGATAATACCTGTTGAGAAAAAGCTGAAAGGCATCGGGCAGAGTCTTAAGGTCGAAGTTGCCGGTGATCCTCGCATCCAGCTCGTTAGACGTTACACGAAGCTGCTTTACGCCATCCACGTAATTTGAGATTAGTGACAGTGAGTCGAATGAGAGGGGAACACCATTTTGCAAAAGGGTGGCTTTGGAGATGCGGGCGTACCCAAGGAAATCGCTCAAGCTGCTGCCGGTAAAATTAAGATCGAAAATTCCTTTTAATACCAGGTTTTCATTTGTCAATCGCAGCGGCCGCAAATCGGCATAGGCAATTTCTGCATGAGCATCAAAGCGCGGTTGTCGTCCGCCGAAATCGATCAACCCCGACAGCCGCAGATCTGCATTTGGGTCCTTTATTACAAAGTCACCATTGAACGTTCTATTAGTGAGTGTTCCATCTGCTTTAATATTCTTGTACGTGTAATTGCCGTACTCAATTTTGTGTATTGAGCCGTCAACGTGGATCTTCAGGTTCTTATCCCAGTTAAAACCTCGACCGCTCACATTTCCATGAAAATCTACCAGGCCCAGTTCATCATTCCTGATAAATTTTCCCAGCTGAAATCCGCCGGTGGAGATCTTACCCGAATACACAGGTATTCCTTTACCGGGGAGCTTCATGTTGAGATCTGTAGTTAGTGTGCCCAGTGCAGTTTGCACAGTTCCATAGGTAACAAAATCGTTGAAGAAGCCAGTATAGCTTCCTTTGAAGCGTAAGTAGGAGAGGCTTCGAATATCCGGTGTTGTCACCTGCTTAAGCGAGGGTACAAGACTTATGGCATCGTTATAGGTGGTTCTTAAATCATTAGCCTTTACATTGATGTAGGCTGCATTGATGTCCGGCAATCCCATTATGGTTACATCACCATTTAAAAAAGTGCTATTTCCCGTTTGCACCGTCAGGTCTCGTGCAGTAAGAGCATCAACAGTGCCTTTGATTCTTCCATCAACGTGTATTCTTTTATTCCACTCCCTAACCTCCGGAGCAAAAAATGCAAGGTCGTCGCTGTGCACAGAGGAGTTTTCAAAATTGGCTTCCATCGTTACCGCATGAATATAGTTGTTCATGCTGTCGAGATCGTCATAGCTCATTGAGTAATAATTCTTCAATTCACTACGGTTCGTTTTCAGATAGAGATCCTTAAACTCCATCTGTTTCGGATGCATTTTCAGGTTTGCATTCAGGGCATGCACCAGCAACCCGCTACGCTCTTTTGTAGTAAGATTAACCGAAGCACTTATCGTGTCATGGGTCCACCGGAAGTTTTTTATGGTGCCATCAATATCCCTAAAGTGAATGTGCTCTCCGTCAAAGTATTTGGTGGTGGCAACCAGTCCATCACGGTCATTTCTGAAGCTGCCATTGAGCAGTGTTATTTTTCCGATCCGCACCTGCCAGTTAGCGGCATTCCATTGCAGGTTATCGTCAGCAGCCTTTGCCTTCACCAGGCGTTTGGGCTTCAAACTGGCAGGGCGGTTGCCGGTATAATCATGAATATGATAAAACGGTTGGTTTAATTCTATGGATGGAATATCAACAATGCTTTCAGAGATGCTGATTTCATTCGCATCGAGGTCCATGCCTGCGAGTTTCACGATCATATCTCGTCCAAGCCAGGCATCCCGTTGCAGGAATGCAACATTCTTCAACACAAGCTTTTTCAGATTGAAAGCAATACCTGCATCCTTTTTCTTTTTTCCTGTTCCGGGTGAAGAAAAGTAGTCTTCAAGAAAACGGTAGTTCCAAACAGAATCAGTACGCTGTAGTTTGATGATTGCATTCTCCAGCCCGATATATTTGAGATCGGCTTTTTCCTTAAAGAAGAACCAGTCAGTTATACGCACCTGAAGCAAACCGGCAGAAAGAAGGGTGTCTTTCTTATGATCTTCGATCAAAACGCCTTTGAGGTTCAGTTTATTGAAAAAGGCAATATCAACATGCTGTATGCTGATGCGGCTCTTTAAATCGCGTGAGAGCTTGTTCGTAACGCGGTGCACCACCCAGTTCTGCCCCCAGTTTGTTTGTAGAAAACCCCAGAGCAGCATCAACACCACTAGCAATGAAAGCAGGATACGGACAGATATAATGGAAGCTTTTCTCAGGAATGTAAACTTTTAAGAATTGTAAAAATAGCCATTACCAATCTTTACACAAGTTGCTTTGGAACGTGCAAAGCTGAAAAATATGTGAAATAGGCATCTAAATTGCCTCTAATGGTGGGATAACTACGTGTGTAGTAACAATACTAAGTGAAATGCGGATATTGATCATTGCCATAATCATCTTTACTATGCTGGATATGGAACCAAGTAGGGCAACTAACGAAAAAGGGCCAGGATTCGTTCTTGTTATTCATGGAGGTGCCGGCACCATTCTGCCGCAACATATGACCCCGCAGAAAGAAAAAGCCTATCAGCAAAGTTTGGAAAATGCTTTACAGAAAGGCTACGAAATCCTGAAGAGAGGCGGCTCTTCGCTCGACGCAGTGGAAACTGCCGTGCGCTTGTTGGAGGATGATCCGCTGTTTAACGCAGGCAGGGGTTCTGTATTTACCCATGATGGGAAAATAGAACTCGACGCATCAATCATGGAAGGCAAAAGCCTTGCTGCCGGCGCTGTAGCTGCGGTGACTACTATAAAAAACCCAGTAACAGCGGCACGCCGCGTGATGGAAAAAAGCGGGCATGTAATGCTGATAGGAAAAGGGGCTGAAGATTTTTCGAATGAGCAGGGCCTTGAAATGGTAGATCAGCGCTATTTTTTTACACAATCAAGATGGGATGCCTTGCAGGCGATCAGGGACAGTTCTAAAACGGCCCTTGACCACGGAGGGGCAAAAGAGCTGGTGCAACAGCCTGAAATGAAAGATGCCAAATTTGGAACCGTGGGTGCCGTAGCCCTTGACCGGGCAGGCAACCTAGCAGCTGCAACCAGCACCGGCGGCATGACAAACAAAAAGTTTGGTAGAGTAGGTGATGCTCCAATTATTGGCGCAGGAACGTACGCCGATAATAATACATGCGCAGTAAGTTGCACCGGCTGGGGTGAATATTTTATCCGTCTCGTGGTAGCAAAATCTGTCAGCGATCAAATGGAATATAAAAAGGTTTCACTTGCAAGGGCAGCAGAAGACCTGATTATGAACAGGGTGCCCAAGCTTGGCGGCGATGGTGGCCTGATTGCTGTTGATAAGAATGGAAACATTTCCATGCCGTTCAACACAGCGGGCATGTATCGCGGCTACATCAAAAGCGACGGGAAGGCGGTAGTGAAGATTTATGCAGAAAACAAAAAGTCGCTTAACTAACGATCAGCATTTACACGTCTGTACAAAAACCAGCCGAGTGATAGTCCGGCAATGCGGTGCTTAATTGTTGGCCCCCCATCTGCATTGTTCAATCCACCCAAGCCCTCCGCATAGTGGGCAAATACAAGAAAACGCGGTGTTTCATAGCCGAATTGGAGAATGGCTTGTGAAGTTACGCGGCCATAGTCGCCAAAGCTGAATATCATATCTCTCGTCACCGTTTCTCCCTCTATGGTTTGAAAAGTTTCCTGGCCTTTGAAAGCTACATCGATAGCGGGTCCTAGCTTGATAAAAAAATGAGAAGGTTGCATTGAAAAATCATAGTGGAGCATTGGCGCTATTTCCAGCGTGTGAAGTGTTGTAGAGTTGTTTACCGCAAGCTCAGTGGGAGGAAAGGAAGGGTGGTGCAGGGTCACATCATATCCCTTCAGGCTGTAATAAACAGCCGGCCCGAAGTATAGATTGTTTTCGAACGGAACCTTGAGAGAAGCACCCAACTGCAGCCCCTTTCTAAATGATGTGGGTTGTTTTATTTCCTCTACTTTATACTTTGCCGAGGTCATTTGTGGCCCTGCATAGATGGCAAACTTGTTTTGTGCAAGGGCAGACAAACAAATCAGGGTAAAGGACAAAAGCAAAATTGCTCTGGTGGAATACTGCATGATGGGCGATAAAAATAGTGATAAAGCATCTTGTTCAATGCCTGCCACCCCTCATTTTTTCATTGAACTCCTTCGATCCTTTTTTTGGTATGGAGAGAGTACGCCATTCCTCTGATCGTATCCATTTTCCAAGCAACACGATTTGACCGACATGGTAACTGTAATGCGCCACCTGCCGTACAATGGCATCTATCACATGATGTGGCTCATGACGGATAGTAATAGTTTTCTCCAAATCTTCACCGTTTAAAGAGTTGAGGGTGTTGAACAAAACCTGCCACCCGTCCTCCCACAACTGCAGTAACTCTATCTTTGATCGCTGTTGCGTTTCAAATTCTTCGTCTCTTTTCCGCCAGTCCTTTTCGCCATCTTCAGACAGGAAATTAGTCCAGCGACTTAACATGTTACCGTGCATGTGTTGAATAATGATGGCAATGCTGTTCGACGCCTCATTTGGCTGCATGTGCATTTCAGCATCGTTGAGTTGCTCGAAAGTCTTATCGCCAAGTTTCTTTGAATCAGCAAAACGATTCATTACACTATCAAAAAATAATTGCATGTTGTAAAAAAAGGTGTATGGGTTTGTAGTTTGTTCTCAAAGATGAATTAAGATGTCAACAATTTCGAGAGGATGCTTTTTTTCTAATGCAAAATACCTTTTTAGGGATATTTAAGCTTGTGATAATCTCTTTCCACTCGCTGAAACTCGCTTTTCGAAAATACACTGAAAGCATAAGCTGCTCTCCATATTCGAAATACGCATCTGCAGTTTTCTTAATACAGTTAGCCGGGGTTTTTGCATAAAAATTCTCTTTATTTTGCGTGCAAGTTATCGGATAGCCTAAACCACCCGGTGACAACTGGCTCCCTTCGGGGAGCCTTTTTGTTAATGGATGTTTAAAAGCAGGTGAAAATCAGCTTGCAAAATCAATGGGGACTGAATAAAGGAAGTTTTGAAATATCTTGTTGCGCCGAACACAATTCTCATGAGGACATTGTTCATTCTTTGCCTGCTTTGCTTCACTAGTTACATTCATTCACAATCGCAAACTACAGCAACTGCTACAGATATCTACCTCGGTTTGAAGAAACTGAATGTGCTGGGCTCTGTGTTGTATGTTGCCGCGCATCCTGATGATGAGAACACACGCCTGCTAACGTATTTCTCTAAAGATCGATTATATAGAACCGCTTATCTGTCACTCACTCGTGGCGATGGAGGTCAGAACCTTATCGGTGATGAACAGGGAATTCCATTGGGCCTGATCAGAACACAGGAATTACTTGCGGCAAGGCGCATTGATGGTGCTGAGCAGTTTTTTACAAGGGCTTACGATTTTGGTTTTTCTAAGAACCCGCAAGAGACGTTTACAAAGTGGAATAAAGAAAAGGTATTGGGTGACGTGGTTTGGGTGATCAGAAAATTTCAACCTGACGTTATTATCACACGTTTTCCTGTTTCCGGCGAGGGTGGACACGGCCACCATACGGCATCTGCAATTTTGGCAAATGAAGCTTTTTCAGCTGCAGGTGATCCCACAAAATTTCCCGAGCAATTAAAATATACTCAACCATGGCAGGCAAAAAGAATTGTATGGAACACGTTTAACTTTGGTGGCACTAATACCCAACGCAGCGATCAATTTAGTTTTGATGTAGGCGGCTACAATCCAATCATTGGAAAAAGCTATGGTGAACTTGCAGCGGAGAGTCGCAGTCAACACAAGAGCCAGGGCTTCGGCGTACCTTCCAGCAGGGGTGAAGCACTCGAGTACTTTAGTACCACGGGCGGTACAGCACCGAGAGCTGATATCATGGATGATGTAATCACATCCTGGAAAAGGTTGAATGGCAGAGACGAGATTTCGCAGTTGGTGGCAAAAGCAGTAAGCAATTTTGAATTTGAGCACCCCGAAAAATCGTTACCGAGTTTAATCGAGATACGGAAAGCATTGCGCCGGTTGCCGAACGGGTTTTGGAAGAACCAAAAGCTGGCTGAGGTGGAAGCATTAGTGGCGCAGTGTAGCGGGCTTTGGATGGAGGCTACAACTTCTGTAGCCGCTGCTGTTCAGGACGACTCGTTGAGAATAAACGTTTCAGTAAATAACAGAAGTGGAAGCGGCATCACTTTAAAAACAGTTTCAGTAGCAGGCTTTGATTCATCGTTCAACACGAAACTTCCACTTAACAAAAACCTTTCTTTTTCAAAGACGATTTTAGTTCCAGCCGACAAAACGGTAACACAGCCTTACTGGTTGAGTTCAAAGATGCAGGAAGGTATGTTTGTGATAGAAGACCAGCAGCTTGTTGGCCAGCCAGATGTGTCTCCTGCTTTTGAAGCGAACTTCGTCCTAAGAATTGCGGATGAAGAAATTAGTTATTCACGACCGGTGCAATATAAATCCACTCACCCGGTTCGGGGAGAGAAATATCAACCCCTGGTAGTAATTCCAGCGGTCACTTTGTTTAGCCAGCCAGATGTTGTGGTGTTACCAAAGGGAACAAAACAATCAAGGGAAGTGGTGGTGCAACTTGCATCCAACAAAACCTTCAACACCTTGCCGCTACAGATCGAGTTGCGGGCTCCTGATTTTTATGCAGTCAAAAAAGACACGATAAACTTGTGGCAAAAAGGCCTTCAAAAAAGTTATTCATTCTCTATCAACAGTGACAAGAATTTTACGGGAAAGCAAAATTTGCTAAAGCCATTTGCCGGCTATTCCAGCGGAAAGACTCCGGTCAATGCTTATTTGTCAACAACAGGAATTCACTACGATCACATTCCTGACATCCGCTACTTTTATTCAGACGACATCAAAGTGCTCAACATTGATTTGGAAACAAGAGGAAAAAAGATCGGATATATTGTGGGCGCAGGTGATAAAGTGCCGGAGGCTTTAGAACAGATGGGATTTGAAGTTACATTGCTTTCAGAAAAAGAATTATCCCGTCATCCGCTGTCGCAATACGACGCCATTATAAGCGGTGTTCGTGCCTACAATACCAATGAATGGCTTAGCAATCACTATGATCAGTTGATGAAATACGTAGAAGACGGCGGCAATTTCATAGTGCAGTATAACACAAGCAACCAGATTGGGTCTGTGCGTTCTAAGATCGGACCATACAATTTTGGTATTAGCCGCACACGCGTTACTGATGAAAATGCAACTGTTTCTTTTGTCAACCCTGCGCATTCTGTTCTTAACGTACCCAATAAAATCAACGAACAGGATTTCGCCGGATGGGTGCAGGAGCGGAGTATTTATCACGCTACAGATTGGGACAAAAATTTCGAACCGATTTTAACCATAAGCGACCCTGGTGAGCAACCCGATGCTGGCAGCCTTATCATAGCACGTCATGGCAAAGGGTTTTTCACGTATACAGGCCTGGTGTTTTTCAGGCAGTTGCCTGCGGGTGTTCCAGGAGCCTATCGATTGTTAGCCAACCTGATTGCCTTGAATCAAAAACAGCCTTTATAAAATGGCAGTGAAACCAGACCAGAAGAGGGGAAACATAGCGTTTATTGTAATTGTGCTGCTGGGTTATCTGCTTGGCTTCATGATAAAGAGAGTTCAGTTAGGTTTAATACTTGGATTAGCCATCGGTTTGTTGGCCTCAGGTATAATGCGAAGGAGAAGATGATGCTCCAAACTATTTAAACTGCACTCCACAAAAAGAATGTTATGAATACAGATCAGGATAATGATGTACCACTGTTCAGAACATGGAACCAATGGTATGTCTTTGTTATTGTTTTTCTTGTGCTACTTATCTTGTTGTTCTGGCTGTTCACTAAATATTTTTCATGACAGGCTTTGACTGGTTGGTGCTGGTGGCTACACTTTGCTGTATTGTAATGTATGGCTTGTATAAAAGCCGCACCACAAAAAACCTCGAAGGCTATTTCCTCTCCAACCGCAGCATGCCCTGGTATTTGGTGCTCCTGAGCATTATGGGA